>NZ_FWZT01000038.1 GCF_900177345.1 Pseudobacteriovorax antillogorgiicola | reverse complement strand
AAGAGTATCAGGATGAACTCCGAGTTGTTTTGCTGCTTGTGTCAGTCGTACTTTCATATCGAAAAATATATGCAATTAGCATAGTCATGTCAAGACTAATATAGAATATTTCTAGCTGCTTCTAGCCCTCGACAAATTTCAATAACGTGCTCAGCATACCATAGCTTGCTGAGAAAGCCATGACAGATAGAGAAAGAGTGTAATGCACGACAACTAAGACGCGACCTGCAAACTAGAAAAATGCTTTTTAAGTTGTTCGTAAAGGTGTTCAATTTCGATAGGCTTATCTAGCAAGCCGGCGGCACCCTGATTCTTAAGCTCAGTCTCGCTATACTCACTTTGGCCTGTCATCATAAGAACCACAGGCAGGTGCAGTTCGTGCTGCTGTAAGCCAGTGAGAAGAAACATACCGTCGCCTTTAGCCATTTTAACGTCACTGATTACGTAGTCTATAGGTTCTCGTTGGATAATTCCCAGCGCTTCCTGGGCTCCAAACGCAATTCGCATCTTAAAGCCGTATTCGCTCAACTCTTCCGCAATTATTTCAGCTAAATCCTCTTCGTCATCAACCACCAATAAAGTGTAGTCAGCCGGGTTAAAGTTACTCATATTTCCCCCTCGCTGGTGGATTGGTATCTCGGTTTATCTAGTCACAGTATACAACGATAGTTGGGCCAAGTAACAACCAAGAACCAAAGATTTTTATTCCTAAGACAGATGAAGGGTAGACTTTTGGGGACGATTGACACTTGAGGCTAAGAAGATTCAAGATCTTACAATTCCCCCACTTAATGATGACAGAAACGAAAGAATTAACCCGTCATGATTTGCGTATTAATTCCGAAATCTTCGTTAGGAGGTACCATGATCACCAGACGCCATCTCATCAGAAATATCGGCCACATGGCAATGGCATTATACGGTTCGCAACTTGAGGCAAAAGCAGATCAGAATTCCCAAAGTCTTCAGGATCAGGTGACAGACCTTATTGACAAGCAGAGGTTTAAAGGCTCGCAGAAACTAACTCTTCTCTATCCCAAGGGTTGCCTAGCAAACTTAGAACCGGCGGTTAAGATTATCCGCGATCTCACCAAAATCGAAGTACTCTTGAAAGAGTCTGCCCTCGATCAAATCTCTGTGGATATTCTAATGGCGCAAAAAGTAGGTCGAGATAATTTCGATATTGCATTGCCACCTACCTTTGCGATCCCCGACCTAGTAGCCGGTGGTCACCTAGAGGATTTGAGTCCCTACGCGAAAGTTTGGGAACCGAAGGAATACAGAAAATCAATCCTCTACAGCCTGGGTGATCGACACCTAGGCAAGCTTTACGGCTACCAAACTGATGGTGACGTTTACTTAATGTTTCTCAATAAGCGTTGGTTAGAGAATAAAGATCTTCGAAATCGGTACGCCCAAAAATATCAAACAGAGCTAACAGTTCCTAAGACCTGGCCAGAACTCGATCGTCAAATCGCCTTTATGCACAACCCAGAAGCGAATCGCTGCGACGGCCTTCTGTTTCGAAACTTAAACTATGTCCTTTGGGAATACTGGATTCGACTCCACGGTGCCGGACTGTTCCCATTCGATAAAGACATGAATCCCCAGCTCGCAGATGACCGAGCAATTCAAGCCCTTGATGAGATGACTGAAGTAACAAGAAGCCTATGTAAGGATTCGCGAAGCAACGGCTTATTTGAGAACTTCAAATCTTTTGCTGAAGGGAACAAGTACTGCAACTTAGGCTGGGGAGGAACCCAGAAGTTCCTCAATGGTCCCCAATCAAAGATCAAAGACGACTTGATCGTCGTTGCACCTCCTGGCGGTCAGTTCGGCCCCCGAATCGAGACACTACCTTATTTCAACTGGGGCTGGAACTTCTGTGTGTCAAGCCAATCGAGGCAAAAGGAACTAGCTTATCTCATCTGCCTTCTCATGGGGACTCCCCAAGTGTCCGTAAGATCTGTGGCAGCTGCGGATGGCTATTTTGATCCATACCGTAGCGAACACCACCAAGACCCAGAAATCATCAAAACCTATGGCACGAATTTTTTAGATACTCATCGCAATGCACTATCACGGGCGATTCCTGATCTATACCTGCAAGGTCAAGGACAGTACCTAGCCCCGTTGAAGCAAGCAGTATTTTCAGTCACACAGAAGCAAATGCCAGCAAAAATCGCACTAAAGCAAGTCTCTGCGAAATGGCAAAAAATCACCGATCAACTCGGCCGCGAAGAGCAGGTCAGGCAGTGGGGAAGTCTTCGGGCAGCCTATCCTGACTACGTCAGGCCTTTTCTTAGTTGAGTGAATCATGAGCGGAGAAAATAGCCTAAGTTCAAAACCTCCTCGTCGTGGACATCTAGCCTTTTTCATCGTTGTTGCCCTGGGCTTGGTCATTAGCTACCTTGCCTTTCGAGAATTTGAAACAGCCAAGCTAGAATCTCAATCTCAACAGCTTCAACATCTCAGAACATTAGAAAACCAAAGAATCGACGCAGAGGTCGCCCGCAAACGATCACTTCTAAACTATATCAATCGATTCTTTGCTGCCTCTCAAAGGGTGGATGCCCAAGAGTTTAAGAAATTCGCTGAATTTGGCATCGAGCAATTTGGTCTGCTTGGCATCTGTTGGTCTGGTTTTGAGACCCACGAAGTCTTTAGGATTGAGACGCAGCGACCCGTGTGCAACTACCTCGATCCGCTGGAACCGAATCAACTTTTATCGAATGGCTCTCTCATCAAACTATCTCAATACACTGTTTCTGGTGGAGGACAGGAAGGCTACATCAGTATTTTCTTTTCTCTGGGTACTCTGGTGCCGGAGTCCACCGATAGTAGTTTGCAGTACTACTTCGTAATCATCAATGAGATTAAAAACCAGCTGAACCTTTTGCAGGTGCAAGACGGTATCGTCAAGCCTGTGGATGGCATGCTACCAGAAAATGAACTGAGCCATACTCATCGAGTTTTCTACTTCAATGGCTTTCAGCTGCTTTTTCTCAGCCGTAGTGCCAGTCCGATAGCAAGATTTAGCAGCATCGAGATTGTCTTTCTAGCCTCGATTATCGTGCTGTTTTTTATGATTGGACTCTATCTTTTCACCCAGATCGAGCAAAAGCAAAAAATTGCCATGGAGGTTGAAGCCAAAACTCTGGAGCTTTCCGAAACAAACAAGTCTCTCCTAGTTGCAAAGCAGATTGCTGAAGAGGCAAACCGGCTAAAGTCCATGTTCCTTGCCAATATGAGTCATGAAATTCGAACACCATTGAATGGTATTATTGGTCTCGTAACGCTTCTGGAGGATGATATTCGCAACCCTCAGCATAAGCAAACCATACAAACCATCATCAGTAGCTGCGATACTCTACTCACTGTCATCAATGATATCCTGGAAGTGTCAAAGCTTGGCGAGCGAAAGGTCGAGCTTGAACATCGCCCATTCGATCTGATTGCAACTCTTAACGAAATGGTAAAGCTCTACGGCTTTGTTGCTGAAAAATCAAACTTGAAGTTCCAGCTCAACATTCCCAAAGGCTTTCAAGAACTATGGATTGAGAGTGACGAGGCACGCCTCAAGCAGATCCTCGGTAATCTGATTAGCAATGGGATAAAGTTTACCCCTCAAGGCCAGATATCACTTTCACTCCGGGTCGATGAGAACAGCCCAGGCTCGAATCTTCAGCGAACGATTCATTTAGAAGTAGAGGATACCGGAATTGGCCTTAGTCCAGAAGATCAGAGGAAGCTGTTCCAGCCGTTTTCCCAAGTCGATGTATCGACCACGCGGGTTTATGGCGGCACAGGCCTCGGCTTATCTATATGCAAAATGCTCGTGGAATTATTCGGAGGCTCGATCGAGGTTAATAGCACCATCGAACAAGGTTCCACGTTTACCGTGACCGTCACAGTAGATCTCGCTTCTAGGCCTACAGCCGTCACCCCGATCGACATGAAGCCTACCACAGAAAAGACGAACGAACCCAGCCTAAGCCATTCGCAGTTACAAGTGCTTGTGGTCGATGACAATGATACAAACCTTGCAGTAGCTTGTGGTTTCTTAAAAAAGTTGTTTAATATTGAACCTGATACTGCGAAAGATGGTTTGCAAGCCGTAGAAGCCTGCCAGGACAAAATCTATGACCTTATTCTGATGGACTGTCATATGCCGAACATGGACGGATTTGAGGCTACCAAGAAAATTCGCCTCGAAAGCCGGCACAATCAGAAATCATTAATCGTCGCTCTCACTGCCAGTGTGATGGCCGAGGATATTGAAAAAATCAAGGCTTCGGGAATGAATGATGTGATGGGCAAGCCATTGAAGAAGACGATCTTAAACGACTTGATAGGCCAATACTTCCCCATCTCCAACGTTTCTTAGAGGCTTTTTAGTTTCATCAGCCAGCTTTTCTCGAAGTCTTTGAACCTTTCCTTAAGCTTTTCTATCAGCTCAGATTTTTCTTGCTCTTCCAAGAATGCGGTATGAAGAGAGTTCTCAAAGACTTCTTTTAGCTCACTGTACTCTATATCCGTATAAAGGATAGCTGCCTGACACTCTTGATTGATATTCGTACGAAAGATACCTTCATCATCTGTAGATAAAGAGACCCGCAGTCCCAACCTTAGAAATTTAAGAAAGGGATGCTCAGCCACATCTTCGATGACACCAAGCTTCAAATTACTCAGTACACTAGTTTCAATAACAACCCCCAATCGCCGGGCGATCTCTAACTCTAGAACCTGATCAGCTAGCAAAACGCCATGACCTAGTCGCTCAATTTTCATGATCATTGCATCTCTTAGATTGCGGGGATCACCATGCTCCCCGACATGGGCAGAGGTGTGAATAGGACGATCGGGGTGTAACAGCAACTGGCCATAAAGCCCCTGACCCTTTTCTAAAAGTGGTTCGTGGGCTTCGTAGCCCACCATATTCACACCCACTACCCGTGGGGGTATATCCTGCTTGATCAGCTCAGCGGTTTTTTGAAAATGACGCTTAGCTGAGGCCCAGCGGCCGTACGACATTAAGAAGTTGGTCCGAACTCCGTGCTCCTTTTCCAGCCATAAGGCCAGCTCATCATAGTAGGCCAGTCCATCAGGGTTTGCCTTCATGCCTTTCGAAAGCTCCTGATAGAAAATCCCTTGCTCCTTAGCCAGAGCCGTGAAGTATGAATAATAGACCCGCTTCGCATCGAAGTCAGCTTTATGAATGAGCGAGGTAAAATTAAAAACCGCTTCAAAGCGCGAGAACGGGTGGGCCCCTTGAGGCAAGAAAAACAGACCAACCATACGTTCTTGCTGCTCCGGGCTTAGGTCTATATATGGAGTCGGTGGCAGGTCATTGAGAAAGTCAAGCTCTCCCGGATAGAGATTTCCTGCTCCAGATTTGATCAAGTCCTCTATAATTTTTCGGGATACTTTGGGATTAACTCGCACCATTAATTTGCGAAGCGGTTCCTTATGAATCATTCCTGATGGATGAAGGTGAAGCGCCCCTCCCTTAGGAATTTCCGCACAAAACTTTTCAACTAAATCGTCTTGGCGAACTTTAGCTAGTGAAAATAATGAGCTTTGGCGAGCCGTTTCTTTTGCTTGAGCGATGGCCAGTTTGTGCCGCTGATCTATTTGAGCCAAGAGCTTCTGGTTGGCAGGAATCGCCTGCTTAGCTAAGAGAGACTCCCACTCATCGCGGGTCACTGCCTTCCCCACCTTAATGCGTTCTTTCAAAAACTCTCTTGCAGTATCATAGGCTTTAAGATGGCTTTCAACAACGATGTCCAGGTCATGAGGCTTTGAGTCTTTGGGAATAGTAGTGCAAGATACTAAAATAACGAAGATAATAATACGGCTCACTGGCCCTCCACGATCGCAGTTCCCGATTCACTGATCCTCAGCTTCGATTTACAAGAATGCCCAAGGGGATGTTGACATTTCGAACACAAGCACCTGATATTCCTAGATAAATACAATCTATTGTCGCTCGTCGCCACCATACTTTCGATATGCCTTTTCCTAGCTCCTCGCCTTGTCTTCATCCAGTCAGGCCCGCTACGTGTAAACGTCAACAGACCTCTATATCATATACCAGTAGGTTTTTATTAGACAAATTAAAGAGGCCTTGACCAGCATGTCATTTAGACATAATTTGACTGCGACCTCGGGATCGAGGTTCTTTTGTCCTTTCTCATTGTTGGAGTTGAAAATGAAATCGATGTTGACCAGTTTTGCCATTGTGTTGAGTTTGTCCTTCCTTAGTCTAGCCTGTGAAGACCTATTCGGTACAAAGTCTGACGAAACCACACATAGCAAAGCTAAAGTTTCAGAAGAAACAACGGCTTCTCCTAAAGAAATTCGCATGCTAGATGCGGAAAAGATGAACCAGGAAGACAGCGCTGAGGAACTCAGCGACGAAGCCGCTCACAAAGAGAATTAGATTTGGCGAAGGCGCTTCACCCCTAGCACAAATAACGTCGTAGGTCCTCGCGACCTGCGACACCCACCCGGCAGATTATTCTCCAATACCACCTTCACAACATGATACGATAAAATGGCATCCATTATACACAGAGAAGAACAAGATCTTTGGGGAAGCCATGAAGCGCATCATTTTTAGTATCTTTCTAAGCCTCGTTATATCATCCCATGGGTTTAGCAACCGCGCTGAACGGGTGGATATTCGCCACTTGGCTGACGATCTACTGACCGCTTATCCCGACATCCATGAGTTCGCCGAATTTCTCTCAAAGCTCGACCTTGATGATGACTGGGACGATCTGGAAGAAGAATCCCAAGAGCGAGAGAAGCGCCTCAAGCAGCTTGATTCGATTCCAATTGCAACCCTCCCTATTGGAAAACGCTTTACTGTTCACCGCGAGATGATCGAACTCATTGAAAAACAGATCATCTATCTCGCCTTTCGCCGTGACCACCGCTTCTACAATCTCTACCAAAAATGGCTCATCGAACTAGAATCGGAGAAGCCCAAACGCTTCGACCAAGACCTTCAGAATCATCAATTAAAAGGTCTTGAAATAGCAAGGACCATGGCCAATACTTATGAAAAGCTAGAACCAGAATACAGCCAGTACACCTTGATCAAATTCTATGTATTCAACAAAAATGAAAACTTCGACTTCTATTATAAAAAGTTTAGACGCAGTCACCCGAAATCAAACTACATCCCAGAGCTTGACCACTTAGCTGGTGAGTATTATTTTTCTGAAAAAAAGTGGGATAGGGCCTCATCATTATTCGTTGCAGCCCTAAAAAATAAATCCAGTAAGATCCGACCCTATACCGCTTTCAAATTGGCTTGGACCCAATTGTTTATAGCCAGCGCCGCAAAGAAAAAGAGTGATCGTGATAAGGCCGAAAAAAAGGCTGATGCTGCGTTCAGGCTTTCACTGAAATTGATGGACGATTGGAGTGAATACAAGCCTGTCTTTCCTCTGATGAAAGAAGCTAGCACCGACCTGGCCTGGTACTGGGGATCGCAAAATGTTCCTGAGGCTCGTGTAAAGAAATATTTCAAAGATATCGATCAAGAATGGGCCACTGCCGAATACTATTTCTATCGTGGAATCACCATGGCACAAAAGAAAAATGCCGAGGGGATGGAAGAGTCATTCCAAAAGCTATTCGCCTTCAATAAAGAAGCTAAGAAACTCCCCCGTTACCATCTGAAGCTTATCGAGCTTTCCATGCAACTGCAAGCATACGACGTTCTCGTAGAAAGCTTCAAGAGTATGCAGAAGCTGCTAGATAAGGAAGGCGAATGGTTTGATGAGTGGGAAGATAATAAGCCCTTAATTGAGTTGACTAGAAACCAAATACCTTACTACTTAAGAACAACCGCTATAAACCTACATCAACAAGTGATTTCCCTGTCTCAATCGGCTCAGAACCTGAAGAGTCAAGCACAACAGAAAGCCATGATGGACAAGGCGCAGGCCCTACTGAAGGTGACCAATGAACTTTATGAGCTGTTCTATAACAACTACCCCGACCAAAAGGGTTTCGACGACATTGCCTTCAACTATGGCAATATAAAATATGAGATGGGTGATATGAAAGGAGCTTTGGGAATCTTTTCCAAGGTGGCCCGCATGGATGCCAGCACCCACAGACAAAGTGCAGCCTACAATGGTGTGATGGCAGCGTTCAATATGGTCCAGCAGGACAAGCCGCCGACGCTCCCAGAGCCAGGCAAGGCTGAAAAACCTGTGCCTCTTCCCGAAGCCCAGCAAGCCCTGATTCAACAGATCGACTTTTTTGTCAAAAACTTTCCAAAAGCCGATGAGAGAGTATCGTCGGAATACACAGCGGCCCAGATACTCTATGACTTTGGCCACTATCCCGACGCCTTCAAGCGATTTGCTGAACTCGCAATTTCTCACCCTAAAACAGCAGAAGGCGAAAATGCCATGCGCACGATTCTTTCCTATCACTGGGAGCGAAAGGAATGGACACAGGTGGTAAAAACAGCCAATAAATTCATCATCGAACCAGCTGTAGTTGCCGCTGGGCATGAGAAATTCCTGGAGGAAACCCTTTCTTACGCCAAGTCACAGGCAGCCGTATCGAAAAAATAAGAGCCACACCTGTTACCAATTGTCCACAGCTTTCAGCAATGAAAACAGGTGGACAAGCTGGATCTTGGTTTCCCAAATTTTAATAGACTCCAATTAATTCTTACTCAAGAGGAGAAAGCTGGGAATTTACTTCCTAGTAATCACCACTTATAATTTTGTGCTTTGGTAAGAATGAAAGGCCCTCAAGCGAAAAGCTCTAACTCCGAACCCATAAATGATTTTAGAGCTTCCGACCTTTTATAGGAGTTTTTATAAAATGGTTCTCAAGAATAGATTTCAAAAGATCGTCATGACCAGCCTGATTGGGGCTTCTCTTGGCCTCGTTGGCTGTGGTGCTGAGGAGGAGGAAGAGGATGGCGATACGGTAACAACTGATACAGTCCCCCAGATTCAAGCTATCGATCTAACCGGCTTAGGCAATGGAACGTCGACGTCGTTAGTAGAAGACGATTGCGATGCAGCCAGCAGTGGCGGTATTTTCGGCCTCGCATTTGGTGGCGCCTGCCACACAGCCCCCTTCGCTGAAAACCTTCTCCTCGGTGAAGATGGTGGCGATCCCGGCGGAGACGGTACCGTAGACTGTGCCGACTACGACTCGGACAACGATGACTCAGGGATCTTGATGAGTCTTCTGTGTGAGTCTTTTATCCAGCAGAACCCTAATATGGTTAGTATGGGATTTGAAGACGATGGCTCTGCGATCGCCGCGAGCTTTGTGGACTTCGATAGCACAGATACTATGACTGCGGTCGGAGCTTGGTCTGCGGGTAACTCTGATAGTTTTCCAGCAAACATTCGTATGTGGTCGGGTACGACTCTATCTGACCTAACAGGAATCGTTGGCATCAAGCTTAGCGACCTGCAAAACGGTACTATCTACTTCGACAGCACTCCTTTTACATCAACAGGTGAGCAGGCCATCCAAGTGCAGGTGGATTTTTCAGCGAAAGACGATGCTAGCAACTGCGCTACCAGCCCAAGCACCGACAACTGCCATTGGCAGGAGATTAGGCTTTATGCCGGGGAGACCTTGACAACCAATGGGCCTCCGAACGGTTTCCACCTTCGCATCCTAGCCAATGATGTTGATGCTCCAACTTTTATGGTCCTTGAAGGTCGCTATCGCTACGCTGAAAATCCAAACTTTGGAAATGGGATGAGTGATACTCGCCAAATCTACTATCAGGTGGTTGAAAATAACGATGTCGTTTGGGGAACATTTGCATTTCTTGATGCCAACGGCGATGCTATCAGCACTGGTAATACATTTGTCGATGCCTTCCTAACGAGCCTTGCCAGCGATGGAATTTGCTCGGACGATCTGGTGACGGATGCGAACAACAATTCTCAGGCTAAGACTTGCACCGAGTTAGGAGTGGATGCATCGGTTTGGACAGACCTTTTCACAGGCCAAACAGATTTCACAAATATTACCGAAAGCCCTGTGCCAGATATCTTCTCCACTGGGGCTCCTACAGAGTCAGGAATTACGACTCTGTAAGTTAAGAACCATTTTTAGGGAGGCGCATGTCGCCTTCCTTCAGGCCTGTCAGTGACTATCGAAGCACGCTTCAGCATCCTCTTTCGTAAAAAACTGCTTTTTACACTGCTTGCAAACATACTTAGCGCCCACTCGCTTGTACTTTTCAGATTTAATTTTCTCATCTTTGGGATTCATGGACATACGATGGTTCCTCACCAGGTGGTTTTTCTGTTCCCTAACATTGTATCAAATCTTGATAAGAGGGGAATGGCAAGGAGCCTCCGTACTGGATGCTTGACCCAGCTTGAGTTGACTGTTAAAACTAGGGGCGAAAGGCTGGCGCTGCCTCTGGGCCAACCTGATCAGGCTGATAAAGGGATGGTTGCCAGCTAAGAAGCAGTCCCCATAGAGTAAACAACAAATAGAAGCCGAAAAGAATCTTTAGAAAGTTTCTACAGCTTAGTTGCGATCCCGACAGATAAAACGATGTCCCGACAATCAAAGCCAATATGAAGTTAATCACAGTCAACCCTCCTGGTTAGGCGAAACAAAGCTCCAAAAAGTAAGCCAGCGGTCACAAGGTTTCGTTGCACGTAGGTTCCCAAATCACCAATGACGTAGGCAAGCAGTTGCATAAAGAAAACAAAGCTCAACAAACCGAGAAGGAAGTGATCGGGGTGGCGGGGAAAGCGAAGCAGTCGCAACGAAAGTGCTGTCATAAACACGATCAACGAAGTAAGAACTGCCACCACGAGAGGCCCGCCATAGGCCCAGTTAGCCAAAAAAAGATTGTGGGGAGTTAGTAAAAAAGTCGGGAAAATCTCACTTAGATCTGGCATTCCGAAAACATTTGCCACCTGTCGCCCTGTTCCCATACCCATGATGGGCTCCTGAGCCACCCCGTGCAGTAGATTGGCATTCTCCAAAACACGGTAATCAGGCCGATCAGTCTGTTGAGACTCACCCACTACCAGAGATTTTACCGTTGAGCCTAAAATCCCAACCGGAGGCGGCACGTTCCAAGTTGCTGCCGTCATCGCTACGAGCACAAGGGTCCCTGTGCTAAGGGCTCTGCGATATCGGCGGTACCATTGCTTGGATCGGCTTCCTAGGAACACCAGCCCTGCGACACCTAGACCTGCAACCGCAGTCCGGCGATCATTCAAAACGAAGGCAATCACCACAGGAACGAGTCCGATCCCAGACCATAATCGATGCCGCGGGTCTGATGACTCCAGCACTTGATAAAATAGATACACAATCGCCACGGCAGCATAGATTGAGAAAAAGTGATCGATCAGATACTCATTTTCAGGATCGGTATAGGTCCCCCAGTGGGCTGCAAAATTAACAACTCCCTGCACACTCTTGAATGTGGTGGCCAAAACCAAAATGCGGAAGACAACTTTTAAATGCGTCTCGGATGAAATCAGAGTAAAGCCAATAAAAAACCAAATAGGGAGCAGGTGATGGAGCCTTGTCTGAATAAGGTGCTGGCCGATATCGCCGCCTTTGGAAAGCCCAACGCCAAGTGAGAGAAAGGTTCCCACCTGATATAGCCCGACCATAAAGAGCCCTACCCCAAGGCCTTCTCGCCACCATATGTGCCTTGTTATCTTTGGCGCACTAATCCCAATCCAAACTGCCAGGCATAGGCTCAGAACCTCTAAGGGGGTCACTTGATAGGACTGGTAGAAGAACGCTCCAAGAATCTCGGAAATGGTGTTCTCTGGCCCCCAGGGTTGAAAATTGACGTCATCCACGAAATAGCTCAAAGCCAACATAATGTACAAAAAGTACCGAGGGTGAATGGTCATGAGTTTTTGGACTAGCTCAATAATGCCAAAAAGACCTAGAGGTATGAGGGCCACCCATGCCGGGGCCTGGCTCAAAAATACCACTCCCGAAAGAATTACGCTTAGGGCCAGTCCAGCTAAGGAAAGGGTGCCTGACGGCTGCATAAATATTCGCCTTTTAAGGTTTATGGGTGCCATTCCATATTAACATAGCAAGCTATGATTCTTACAATGGAGTCATGATTAAGAAAAGCACTGATTTTGACCATTGTTTTGATAGGCACACCGTCATTTCTGTCGATATATAGGATGGCACTGGGCCTGAATTGTCACCTTATAACCCGAGGCGAATGTCATGGATGGGAAGATACTGCTCGTAGATGATGACCCCACGAGCCTGGAAATCATGGCTCAGCTATTGAAGGATCACTACCATATTACAACCGCACCAGACGGCGAAGCGGCTCTAAATATACTGGCATCGGATAGCTTTGACCTCGTGATCACCGATCTGGTGATGCCAAAAGTCGACGGCTGGGAATTGATGGAACGGGGTCCCCAGGGCAAGGTAGTCTTGTGTTCTGGAAAAAACAAGTTGCCCGATGAAGTCAACGGAATCCCAGTCATCAAAAAGCCCTTCGACTATGATGCAATTCTAGCCTTGGTTAAGGATTTGGTCGGCAGGCAGCGCGAAGCATCATAAGGATGATGATCTTCGCTCCAAGTATCTCAGCTTTCAGCTGTTCATTATTTACTGGGGAGTTTTGGTGAAATCCTGAGCCTTCCGCATCAGTTCTTCCTTCTGTTCGCTCGGCATATTCTCAAGCATCTTCATCATATTCTGAACCTGATCAGGGGACATCTTATCAAGAATGCCCTTGGCCTGCGCGAATAGATTGCCCATAGCGCCACCCATGCCCTCAGCTTGCTTCATCATCTCGTCCATCTTAGACATATCAAACTGATTCAAATCGAAGTTTTCAGGCTGCGCCTGGGGAGCTTTAAAAAATAGAATCTTCTCGTCAGTCTTTTGATGTTCGATACCCTCGCGCTCTTTGAGGAATTCGAGGACCTTATTAAAGTTCAATCCACGCTGGTAAGCGATCTCGTACATTTTTTCGAGGGGAAGGGTCACTTGATTATCGGGAAAGCCATTTTTTTGAAGGGTCTCTAGTATTTTAACGATGAATTCACCGTAGTTTTGTTCCATAGAAATCTCCTCGAACCCCCTCGCTGGGGCTGGATAATGGGAGGGGAATGGTGCCGAAGCACCAAGTTAAAATCAGTGCTCAGCGCCACCAGCACCATGGGCATGACCATGATCAAGTTCTTCTTGAGTCGCTGCGCGAACCTCGACAACCTTCACATCAAAATTCAATGTTTGGCCAGCGAGTGGGTGATTAGCATCAAGGGTTACTTCCTTGTCACCGATCTCTGTCACTGTGAAAATGGCAACTCCTTCAGGAGACTCACCCTGCACTTGCATTCCAACTTGAAGGTTTGGAATTGCCGCAAGGTGTTCTTTCTCAACTTTAGTTAAAAGGCTGGGATCAAACTCGCCATAGCCTTCTTCTGGTGCCACTGTCACCTTAAGCGCGTCGCCGACCTTCTTGCCTTTGAGTTCTTTCTCAAGCCCAGGAATGATCTGGCCGGAACCGTGTAGGTACGCCAGAGGTTCTTTGTCAGACTGGTCAATCACCTTGCCATCGTTATCGGTAAGCTTGTATTCCATGAGCACTACAAGTTTGTCGTCAATTACCATAAATCTTTTTCCTAATTCCGAGATCAAAGTTCAAAATCTAATCTGATGAACACGCTTAGTCAAGGACTAATAGACGCACTGAAACTGGTCCAGTAGCCAAACCTTAAACAATTTGCTAAAGAATCCCCCCAAAGCAGAGAAATTTATAAAATTTCCCTATCAAAATGTGAAAAGGACGCAGAATCATGAAAAATTGGCTTAGTTTATTCGTCATGGGCCTTGCGACGAGTTCTGGTGCAGTGAGTTCAAAAATTCCTGATCAACGGGAGTTTCCCATCAACACCAAGATCAACCCATGTGAAAACTTTTATGAGTATGCCTGCTCTAAGACCATCGAAGACTTCAAACTCAGAGATGACCGTAGTATCCACACTTTCTCTTTTTCCGATTCGCGGGAACGCTTGCTCGAAAAGAAAAAAGAATTTTTGCAAAGCCTACCCAAACAGAAAAACCTTAAAGGCTTTCGCCCAGCCTTGAAGAACGTATACATGGCTTGCACAGACACCAGCACGCGAGCCAATGAAGAAAAATCTCTTGTTACAGAGACGATCGCCCAGCTGAACAAGATCAAGAGCCGGGATGCTTTTCTAGACTTCCTTGCTGAACAACGCCACAACGCTCGGTTCTCGTTTATCGATATTGGTTCGGGAGCGAACAAAGACAATCCTGATTATCAGGATTTTTACTACATCGCTGATATGATGTCCCTGCCCGAGCGATCCTACTATGAGAAAGACGACGTTCGTACTGACTATCTTTCTTATTTGGAAGAGTTCTTTACTACCATCGGCGACAAAAATCCTAAGTCTTCCGCTAAAGCTGTGCTAGAGGTGGAAACTCAGTTTGCTAAGAACTACCCGCTCCCCCACGAGCTAAGAAAGATCTTTAGCCAGAAAACTTCGATTTCTCGCAAGGATCTCCTAAAGACTTATCCAACATTCCGTCTCGAAGCAGACCTCAAGCGAGTGCCGGAGAAAACCAATATTACCCACTTCCTTCCTGATAACTTTGTTTTCGTCAATAAACTCCTTGCCGAAGAAGACCTCGCTAAACTTAAAGCTGTTTATAAATTCCAAGCACTGTCGCCCATAATGGACGAGGCCTACCCCAAGTACTTCGCAACGAAGTTTGATTTTTCTGCCAAGCATATGGGTGGCCCAGCAAAGCGGTCCGACCTCGCGGAGCGCTGCACCAAAGACATCATGGGTAACTTCCGCAAGGAAATCGACTTTGAGCTGGTGGATGAAGTTTTCCCGAACTTCCCTGAAGAAAAGTTCATTGCTCTCGCCGAGACGGTAAGGGGCTCTATCATCGATGGCATTAAGGACAATGAATGGCTTTCAGAAGATGGTAAGAAAGGTGCTATCAAAAAAATTAAAAACGCCAAGCTACAGCTTGTGAAACCTCGCACGGAAGCCGAATGGTATTTCAACCCTAAGCTGGAATACAACCCGAAAGAGTTCCTTGGCAATAAGCAAAAACTCGATAAGGCCAAGCAAGATCGTATGTTTGCTGAAATCGGTGACAAACGAGACAAGACTCGATGGTGGATGGGGCCGCTTACAATCAATGCCTATTACAGCCCATCAGACAATAAATTTGTGATGCCGATCGGGATTCTTCAGCCCCCGTTCTATGACCCATCACAGCCTCAAGAGGTGAACCTAGGAGCCGTTGGAGCCGTTATCGGTCATGAGCTAGGCCATGGCATCGACGACAACGGTGCCAAATATGACTTCAGCGGTCGCCTCACCCAATGGATGCCGAACAAAGACATCAAGGAGTTCAAAAAGCGTGGTGAGAAGATGGTGTCTCAGTTTGATGGCGCTGGTCATAACGGCAAACTAACCCTAGGTGAGAACATTGGCGATCTGGTAGGTTTATCGTTTGCCTACGATGGCGCCTTCCCCAACGGCAAGGGTTCCATTGAGAACAAACAAAAATTCTTCCTCCAGTACGCCAGAGTTTGGTGTTCTGTGATTCGCCCCAAGTTTGCTGAGCGACTTCTAAAAACCGACAGCCATTCACTAGGCTGGGCACGGGTCAATGAGCAGGTGAAACACCAGCCTGGCTTCCACGAAGCATATTCCTGCAAAAAAGGACATGCTATGTATCTGGAGCCAGAAGATCGAATCCGGATTTGGTAGGCAAGCCCAACTTTCATTGCTAGACTTAAGATTGGAGGCAGCACTTAAGGCGGCCTCCTCTATTTTATAACACTGATTTCTAGGTACTAGAACTGATGGATTTCGACTCTTCAGATTTCGAACGCAAACAGCAAGTACGGAAAGCGAAAGCCCGTGAGCTAAGGCGTAAGGCCTATCAAAAGGCCAAGGAACAGCAAAAGGCTTATAGAGAAAAACAGAAGCACCAAGGCCTCACAGCTGAGCAACAAGCTGAGAAAGAGGCATTAAAGGAAAAAGCCCGCGAGCTGCGCCGCAAAGCCTACCAGGATGCCAAGGCGAAGCACAAAGCCAGCCAGAAACAAAAAAAGCTAGCTGAGCAGGAAGCTCGGGAGAAAGCCCGCCAAGCAAGGGATTCGGCTCTTAGCCTTGAGAAGCTCAAGCTAGTTACCTTCGACGAGGATCAAGGCACCTTCACACCACTCAAAACTCCACCTCCAGCACTGCGCCTCATCAAGACCCCAGGCGACTCCACCGACTGACTGCCATAGTGGGTCTCAAACCTCCTATTTCATTAGCACTTACGGTATTATAAAGAATGGTTGGAGCCACAGGCTTTTCATGCTATACAGTCCCTTTTTGACGCAATTTTTGCTTTCAGACTGGGACCCCATGACTAAGAATCCATCGCCGATTTTACTAATGACTCCACCGATGACTCAGCTCAATACTCCCTATCCTGCAACAGCCTATCTTACGGGCTTTCTAGGGATGCACAGCTACCATGTGGAGCAGCGTGATCCTGCGATTGATTTGATTCATAAGCTGATGAGTCGGCCCGGTTTGGAAGAAGTCTTCGAAGAAGTCTGTGCCAATTATGAAGATATTCCAGCGGATGATCGACCATTGGCCATCAATTTCTTTATAGATCACGTTGATCTTTATCTAAAAGTGGCGGATCCTGCTCTAAGATTTCTTCAGGGCCAAGACCCAAGCCTTGCGATGCGCATTGCGAGTCGCCGATTTCTACCGGAAGGCGTTGGCTTTTCCGCTCTTCACCAGATGGAAGAGCTGGAAGGCGAGCATTATCTGGAACGCTCGTTTGGACAAGTGGGTACCCAAGACAAGGCAAAGTATCTGGCGAGCCTATTTTTAGATGACCTGGCCCAAATCATAAAGTTGGGGATCGACCCTCGGTTCGAGCTTTCCCGCTACGGAGAACGTCTGGCAGCCAGTAACCCAAGCTTTGACGACCTTCATGACTCCATTCACGGCCAAGAAACTTTGGTCGATGACTACTTAGAAGACTGTGTACTTGGCTACCTTGACGAAGTACAGCCCACAGTGGTTGGACTCACTGTTCCCTTTCCAGGTAATGTTTATGGTGCACTTCGGATCGCCAAAACAGTGAAGGCCTGGCGACAAGACTGTAAGGTGATCATGGGAGGTGGCTTCGTGAATACCGAACTCCGCTCGTTGAAAGACCCACGGGTCTTTGAATTCATCGACTACATCACAGTCGATGACGGGGAACGACCATTGCTTTGCCTGCTTGAACACCTCGCTGGGGAGCGGGATGAATCACAGCTTTTTCGAACCTACGTTCTCAAAGATGGACAAGTTTCCTTCATCAAATCCAGCAAGGAACATGATATTCCCCATAAAGACACTGGTACCCCAAGCTATCGGGGCTTGCCCCTCCATCGCTACCTGTCGATCTGCGAAATGCCGAACCCCATGCAACGTATTTGGTCTGACGGTCGTTGGAATAAGCTCACCTTGGCCCACGGCTGCTATTGGAGCAAGTGCAGCTTCTGCGATATCAGTCTCGATTATATCGAGCGCTATGACGAGGCGAAGGCTGACTTGATCATCGATCGCATGGAGCAATTGATGGCGGAAACGGGCCAGAGCGGCTTTCACTTCGTAGATGAAGCAGCGCCGCCTAAGGTGCTTTTTGCGATGGCTCGCCGGATTATCGAACGAGGCCTCAGCCTCACCTGGTGGGGGAATATTCGATTTGAGCGTACTTTCAGCCCTAAAATGGCTGAACTGATGGCTGAGTCGGGCTGCGTTGCGGTCAGCGGCGGTTTAGAAGTTGCTTCAGACCGCTTGTTAAAGCTGATGAACAAAGGAGTCACAGTTGAGCAGGTGGCGAGAGTCACCAGGGCATTGAGTGATGCTGGAATTTTGGTTCATGCCTACCTTATGTATGGCTTCCCCAGCCAAACGGAGCAGGAAACTATCGATGCTCTTGAACGAGTCCGGCAGTTGTTCCAAGAGGGGTGTATCCAATCAGCGTTCTGGCACCGCTTTGCAGCCACCATCCACAGCCCTGTAGGGCAGAAGCCCCAAGATTTTGGGATCGAGCTACTACCGCTACCCGAAATTAACTTTGCCAGCAACGATGTGGACTTCATTGATCCCATAGCTTGCAACCATGATCAGCTTGGTATTGGCCTCAAGCGAGCACTTTACAACTACATGAACGGCATCGGTATGGAGGAGCCTCTCCATATTTGGTTTGATAACCAAGTTCCGGAACCTCTAGTCTCCCCAAACCTCATTGCTGAGGCTCTTCGAAGCAAGCTTTGACCAGCAGCAACTGAAGAGCTTCGGGCCTTGGAGTTACCTAAGGCCCATCATCTTATAGAACAGATCCGGCTGGCTGGTATGTCGAGATAAGTTGGACAGCCCGTCCACCATCTTATAGCTTACATCCCAATAAGCATCTATCACTTGAATCAGATCTTCAATATCGTTGTAAACCTGCATGGCCGATATTTGCCCGGCATCAAATCTCATCTGCGAGACATCCACCAACGATTGATACGCCTGCCACTCATTTTTGAGCTGATTGCGCTGGGAATTCAAACTTCTAAGACTCGACCATAGCTGTATCAAGCTAAGCTTCCACTTCCGCTTCTCAACCTTCAGCTTTAGCTTATTATCTTCCACAAACCACTTCTGCTTAGCCTCGGCGGTACGATCCTGGAGTCCAGAAAAAAGATCCCACTGAGCGCTAAGAAGAACCTCATCCTGATGGTTGTCTTCCTGAACTAAGCTCTGATATTGAACACTCAACTGGGGCAAATAAGTGTAAGTTTTATCGTCCAGCAAGCTATCTTGATACTGAATCTCCTGCTCAATCGCGGCTAGCCTATGGTTTTTAGGTTCTTGCAAAAGATCTTGAATGCTGATCGAAGACTCACTGGCCAGAGCAAACTGCTCAGGAAACGGGTCGCTGAGACTTGCAAGGCTCGATGGCTCAAGCTCCAGGTGGGTCGCCAATTCGAGTTTGGCAGATTCTAATAGGATCGTGCGCTCAGCAACTCGGGATTGGATCGCCTGCCATTGAATCTTAAACCTTTTCAGATCATCGCCGCTGATCAGGCCATTACGATATCTCGTCTCCTGCTCGCGATAGCGGGGCGTGATCGTTTCAAGTAGAGTCTTCGTGCTTTCCAAGCGCTTTTGCTGGTAGACGACTTCGTAGTACGCCAGCCAGGTGGCTGACTTCGCTTCAATAAGCTCACTCTGATACTCGCTTCGATAGGCATCCTCCTTGCTCCCAACGCCGCTTAGCCGCTGCTTCAAGCGATAGGGGTTTGATAGGGCTTGGCTCGCAATGATTCCATGAGTGCTCACTTCTGAGCCAAAGCGTGTCTCACCGTCAGGCCTAGTCTGCCTTTTTTGATACTGATAGGATAAACTGGGTAAGGATTCCGACCAGATGTCCTGCTTCAAATAGGTAGCCTGCTCTGATTGCCAACGGGATCGTTGAGCCGCAGGAGATAAATCTACTGCTCGTTGCTCCGCCTGGCGAAGACTCATTGCTTCCGCTGCTTCGATACTAGGGCTCAATCCCATCACTACCAAAACAGCTAATATTCCCGTCATAGTTGGCAGAGCTTGCCCAACCCAGCTGGGATCCTTCTTCTCTTGGCTGGCAACGCTAAGCCTAAGACATATAGGGATCACAAGTAGAGTGAGAAAAGTTGATACGCCAAGACCACCGGAAACTGTCACACCTAAAGATTTAAGGATTTCGCCACCACTTCCCAAACCAAGTGCGATTGGCAGCATGCCGATGATGGTTGTCATTGTTGTCATCATAATAGGCTTGAATCGTAATCGAGCCGTCAAAAGTAGGGCTTCATTCATAGTTAACTTACCATCCTGATAGCTTTTCATAAAAAAATCGATGAAGATAATCGAGTTATTAACCGCCGTTCCGCAGAGCAGAATCAAGCCGAGCATCGAATTGATGGACAGCTTTTCTTCAAATAGGAATAAGGAAAAAGCGACCCCAATAAACCCAAGAGGGATCGCAGCCATGGCGATCAAGCTCAGCTTTAACGTTCCAAACTGAAGCGTGATCACAACCAAGATCAGAGCTAATGAGATGACAATGGCACTGACCAAGGAGTTAATATTCTCATCGACTTCAATGGTAGGATCTGCAAAACTCAGAGCCTGGTAGTCGATGGACTTGTTAGCCTGCAAGTCTTTCTTGATGTCAGCTATGATTGATGTTCTTTGATCTTTGAAAACATCTTTCACACGAGCTTCCAAATAATAGGCGTTCTTACCATCTTCATTCTTATAGTGCCCCCACTGGCTTTCAAGTTGCAACTTCACCAGATTACGAAGCGGCAAGACACCTTCACCAAAGGGCAGCAGGATATTCCCTAAGTCTTGCAAACTATCGAATCGATCCCCTTCGTATTTCATATAAAGATCTTTCTCTTCACCATCGATTCTTATGTTTTGTAGAAACTGCTTATCTACAGCGTATTCCACCAGGTTCTGTACCGAGTTGAGATTTAACTGCTGGGGATCTGCTCCGTTGATACGATGAATTTGTTCTTCTTCAAAATTGAGAGTAAAGCGGTTGTGTCGCCAAACACCAGGCTGCGCGTTAACATGGGTTAACTTATCATTTTGCCCCAGAATACCCTGCAATCGACCAAGTTCTTCCCGCGCCTCATCAGGATCATCTTGGGTAACATATATTCTTAGATCTGGTGGATTGGGAATCTCCAGCTTACTAGGCGCCCATGATGAAACCTGAATATTGTAATCAAATTGATTGGTAAAACGAGCTTCCATTCGCTGCTTCGCTTTATCAAAAAGACTGGTATCTTTCAAATGCCCTGCGATCCAGACTTCATGATTTCCAATCCCCGCATAAACCCCTTGGAAGACATCTTGGAACTCATCAATCATCACGGTTTCATACTCCTTGATAGCAGCTTCCACGTCCTCAAGGGGTAGCCCACGATTCTTCATCTGAATCCCCAGAATCAACATATCCGTTTTCGGAGCAGGCATGATCTCTCTCTGGATCACATTCTGAAATAGATAGCCGCTGGCCGTTATTAGGGCCAAGACTGTAGCCACAAGGCCCGCCATCAAGGCTTTACTTGTTAAGAGTCGATTCAACACGAACAGGTATGCTCTTTCGCCTATGCCAAAAAGTCTCATAAAACCACGGGAGAAAATACCGGGCTTCCCTGGCTCCTTCTGATGAGTCCAAAGGAAAAGCGAAGGAATGATAAGAAACGACACAAGCAGTGACATCATGATCACACAGACCATTACAATGGCCAGATCACCAAGAATTGCCGATGCTAGTGGGGCTGTGAACACCATGGGGAAGAAGACAATAACCGTGGTCAACGCCGATGCGACGACGGGTGCCGTTACATCTTTTACAGCCAAGTAGATGCCATGCAATCGCTCTTCGAAGTTTGTCGGTGGCTCATCCTGAAGGCGACGAACAATGTTTTCGAGGGTAACAATCGTACTGTCGACGACCATCCCCACCGCAATGGCCATTCCTCCGAGAGACAAAAGATTGATCCCGACACCGAACGCCTGCATGATGATTAATGTCATACTAAGGGACAAAGGCATAGAAAGGGAAATAATCATCGAGCTGCGAAAGCTACCAAAAAAAAGATATACAATCAGGCTTGCAATCACCATAGCGCTGACCACAGCGATGGCCACATTACGAACCGCACGATCGATGAACTTAGATGGGCTCGTCACAGCATCAATTTCGATCTCTGGATGATGTTCCTTAAACTCATTCACCACCGACGCCACACGGTCTGCTACATTCTTCAAGTTCGCATCGGGTTTGGGCAAGGTAATCAAAAACATGCTGCGTTGCCCATTAGCATGGTTGATTTCATCTTCTTCGATGGGTTCATTTTTTACCCGAGCCACATCCTTCAGCCTAATGGTTTGGCTTCCTCGTGACTCGACGATGGTTTGTCTTAGCTCATCCAGATCATCAATTTTCAAAGCACCGGTGATTTCGTAGGAGGAGCCATCTTTGAAGCGCATCACACCTAGCTTACGATCGAACTGCCTCATGGCAATCACCTGCCGCACCTGCTCAGGGGAAACTCTATATTGGTAAAGCTTTTCAAGATCTAATTCGACTAAAATTTCGGTCTCATCCCGCTGGGTGACAAAGGTATTTTCCACGCCCTCTAGGCGACTGATTAGCGGCACTAGCTTCTGATGTATCAGCGTTCCTAGAACTGGGAGTGCCATTTCTTTCGAATGGGACATCATAAGAATTCGTCCCGATCGCCCCCCTTGTTCTCCCACCCAAAAGTCGCCCCACTGGCGAGGCATTCTTGCTGTAAAGGCACCAAGGCTACTGCGAACATCGGCTAGGGCTTCATTGGGATCGTAGTTCCAATCAAACTCTATTCGGTAACCGAAGGAGCTAGGGTAATAGTCGCCCTTGACTTGGGTCACACCCTCTAGATTGAGCAAGGCACTTTCAATCTTTGTGCCCCAATTGCTGATAAATTCCTGCTGATCCACTCCCTGAGGGTTGAGCCAAGCTTGGATTGTGGGCTTACTAGTTGCCGGGTAGAGGCTAATAGGCAAGTGTGAAAACTGATAGACTGCCCCAAGAATCACAAAACTGACAAACATCACCATAGCCGCAACATTGCGGTAAAACTTTTTGATCACTACTCCCTCCGAGTCTAGAATTTCCCGCGGCCACATTAATTGATCGAGCTTTGATTCTCTTCTTGGCTTTTGCTAATCGCTTGGTCCTTGACAACACTCACAGTTTGTCCTGCTTTTGGTCGTTGTTTATAGGAAACAATCAGCCATTCGCCGACCTTAAGACCTTCCGTGATTTCGAATTTACCGCTAATAACCTGACCAGTTTTGACTGACCGAGTTTCGACGGTGCCGTCATCCTTATAGACAAACACCTCATTCTGCCCACGACTAAACTCAGAGGAACTGATTTGGATGGCCTCTCGCTTACTAGACTTAAAGAGTACTTTGACAAAAGAGCCAATCTTCGCCAGATTACGGCAGTGGGCAAGCTGCTTTTGGTCCTGGCAACGAATTCTAACTCTTATGGGATAGAACCCCGTTTTAGGATCGGCACTGGGACTCACCGCTGCAACCTTACCGGTGAAGAGTGTTTCTTTTTTGGTTCCAACTCCAAAGGCTGCCTGCACTGACGAATTGACTTCTAAGGTTAAGCTATCTTCGTAGGAGCCTAGAATATCCACATAGTATGCGCTGGTATCAGCGAGGCTTAACGCTGTTTGTGCCTGCTTCAGATACTGCCCCGGTTCAGCGGCCACCTGGCTAACAATACCAGACATGGGTGCTCGTATAATATAAGTTCTATAGTCCAAGCCTTGATTATCAGGGCGCAGGTCCATCAAGCGCTGACCCTTGCTAACTTGATCTCCAAGATTGACGTAGCGCTTCAAAACGGTTCCTGCTTTCTCAGTAACCATTTGATAGTCAACCAATGGTCTCAGGTAACCGCCAAACCAAAGTGGGTCGTAGAGGGTCTTCGTCGCCAGCTGCCTAACCTTCACTTCAGGAAGCGATTCATCGGCCACCAAGGTGGAGTCCACAGGATCTGGTCTGCTCTGGCAGGCATTAACGCCAAGAGAAATAATTAATGCCATATAGGCTGGCTTTAGCAGACTCCATATCTTCATCTGTAGCCTCGTATGTTCAAAGTGCCTCATGAAGTATCCTCCTTGGCTAGGTTAGTCTTGACCCACAAGCAGCCTTTTAAAGGGCTGAGATCAATTTTCAATAAAGCAAGCCACATGCCATACAGATTTTAACTTAATATCAACAAGTTAAGAGTTTCATGATGAAGTGCTTGGTGAACCTTGCTATTTTTTTGGTAGAGCTTGCCATTATTTATAATTATCCACAGCGCACCTATGACTATCTGGGTGCAGACACGGAATCAAGCTTTAAATTGCAGGGGGGGGTTAGAGTGGCAGGGACTAGGGACCTCGACGGCACCCCGAATGGTAGATCACCCGCATGGTTCGAGGTTCCTTCATCTAGATTCTGTTTAGCGGAGCACTCCTAGCTTGTGCTAAGTCTTTCTATAGCTACTGAGATGTCGCAGTTTCTAAATTGACTTTAAAAACTGCATCGTCGAATGGACTAACGTCCGCACTTTTCTTCAGATAAGAGCAATACAGACCACGGTATTCAGTCAATGACCAAATCACCAATGACCTCACAATCTTCCAATACAGTTATGATGCTGCCGTCTGGAATCCGGCTTCCCCAAGGAGTTTTTAACGAAAGGTGGACATGGCTTTCATACCATCGTTCCTCAATATTGTCGTAAGGTAGATCAATTGCCCTGCCTTTTGCCGAAGATAGGATGAAGGTATACTCTGATTCTGGCTTGGGATCTTTTATGGTAATTGTCATCCAACCCGACCGAAACCATGAAGCCGGCGTAAACTCCTTGAGGTTTAACTCTGTTGCTGTTGAATCTGAATAGAAACCATAGTCATCGTAGGCCACGACCTCAGTGTCGCAAATACTATAGGCCTGTGCTGAAATGAGAAGTGCTCCACTGAATAGCCACGCATAAGCTCGCATGATTGACCCCCTGTTTGTATTTTTAAGTTCGGCGAAGTGTACCAGCCTTAAAACAAGATTTCATCTGTGAACTTATGGGTGTCACTCTTCCGCTCCTAAAAACCTAGACAAACCTGGGTCCATCTAAAATTAAAGGTAATTCGCTCTCCGTTAATGTCGATTTCTCGCGTGTAACTGGAGTCCTGGAAGGGCGGTCACAATCCAAGGGACTGCTAACTCTTCCGATGGCGGCAAGTCTATTAAGCAAGATTGCTT
>NZ_FWZT01000037.1 GCF_900177345.1 Pseudobacteriovorax antillogorgiicola | reverse complement strand
GTTAAGCCGTTCAGCGACGACTCTTAGCTTCTCAAGAACTGGATCTTTTAGAATGGCCATCAAGACTCCTTTGTAAGGCTGTTTGCTGGTGGTTTAGGCTTGATCCTTTCTGGATTACCAAGACGCTCATTGACTGCCGCTGGAATGATCCCGCTATGACCGGGAGCTGCCAGAATCTTGGGTTTAAGCCCCGTCGCGCTTTCAGCAGTGAGAAGGGCATCGATGGCAGTCATGACATCGCTGTTGCTATCAGAGGCCGCCCTTACGACAACGACTGATGCACCGCCCTGCTCATAGATTTGAAGAAGGCTCCCGTAAAGGGTCCCCTTATCCGTCTCCCCCTCCTTTCCAGGGGGCAGCACGTCAGCTAGAGCCTTGGCTCTTGAGCGAAAGGCCTTCGGGACGTTTGCCTC
This sequence comes from Pseudobacteriovorax antillogorgiicola, assembly GCF_900177345.1. Lineage (NCBI taxonomy): Bacteria > Pseudomonadati > Bdellovibrionota > Oligoflexia > Oligoflexales > Pseudobacteriovoracaceae > Pseudobacteriovorax > Pseudobacteriovorax antillogorgiicola. The sequence goes on along the minus strand of NZ_FWZT01000037.1, from coordinate 31,213 downwards.
AAGGCTAGCTGCAGCATGAGGGGCTGTTCCAACCAACCCGATCACGCTTTGAGAGCCAGTGGTAATAGTTCTGATCTCACCAGAGGATTCCTCGATGACGATCCCGTTAACGTATTCGCTCACGAAAAGACCCTTTCATAGTCGCCGTGGAAGATCCGGCTGAGCCTTCCCCGAGCTGGAGCTGAAATCGATAGGGCTGCAAGGATCTTTTTAACGTCGAGCTCACTGGGCCTTAGGCCAGGGTCTAGTTCGTACTCCCAATTGGAAAGACGAATGAACTTGGCATCCGAAAGCCCAACCCATTCGAGGGCCTTTTCGATTGAAGCTACAGTCCCACGAATTTTAAGAAAGTCTGGAGCCTCAGAGACTATCTTTTTAAAGTCTGAGGCATATGCTGTAATAGCTTCTAGGCCATACTCTTTTAGAATCGCCCCTGCAAAGGCAGGGCTTGGATTAAGGCGAACATCAAGCACCCGCTCAGGAGATAGGGATGGAGCCTGATCTGAAATATAGGACGCAATCACTGCTTCACCTCCGGCGTTAATGTAACGCTTGAAAGACTCACATACTGATAGTCTTCAGGATCAATGTCTTGGGTGGGCGAGCTTAGCCGGACTGAGTAGACCCCTTGCCCCTGGAGCTTAGCCGTAATCCAGCTCATGGCTGGTCCCCAGCCAAGTCTTGCCCTTTCTTTAAGGGCCTTTTCAAAGGCTGACTTGATCTTTGAGACCACACTAATCGAGGTAAACGGCTCAAGGATAAGGGTTGCCGAGACTTTAAGGTCGAGGGGGCTTGCTAGCTTTACCTCCACCTCATCGAGGGCGGGTTTCACGTCTTTTCGGTTTAGGTAATCGCTTACCGCCGTGACGGCCTTAGCCTTTAGCTCCTCGCTATCGCTATCTAGCTGGAGATAGACCGCGACTTTACCGTTTTCACTTCTGGCCTTGGTGTCTAGGACTTTAACGTCATCAAGCTGACCTGCGGCAAAGGCTAGCCCCTCATACATGGCAAGGCTTCCCGCTGAGGAGGCTGAGGCAATATCTGCAGCGATGCGAAGGCGAAACTTCTCGTCACTCTCGCCATCCCGCCGCTTACCCTGTAAAATAAAGTCGAGCTCTTCCGAAAACCCTAGAAGTTGCTGGAGGGCTGCGTAATTTACCCGCTCTCTAGTGACAATTTCTGTAAGTGTTACTTCTGCCATCGCGTGGTAGATCGGATCTACCACCGTTGGCCTTTCAAAGTCAGGCACCTCCCTTCGATAGGCTCTTGTCAGCCGATCAAGCTTTTCACCTAGGATCTGCTCGTAGTTTAGATCTTCGTAGATTTTTGGTTCTGTCATCAAATTCCTTCTATGGTAAAGGGTTGGTTTTGATAGTTTCCACTAAGGGTAGATGTTGTGAGGCCCTCTTCAGTGACCTCGCTTAGGGTTTCAAGCTTTAGACCCGGAAGGGCTTTTGATAGGGAGTCTGTCACAGCACTTGTCAAATCAAGGAGCGCTTCTTCTGTGATCACTTCTCCCAGAAAGGCTAGAAGCGGTTCCAAACCAGCGATGCATGGGCATCGATTTTCTGGGGGTGCGAATGACTCGCCTTATGGATTGGCGAAGATATGGTGCCCCCCGGATGAGTTTGCCGGTCCTTTCCTCTGTACCGATCATGTGATCTTGCCGCCTGTAAGTGGTCCTCCATTAGGTGGGCACACCCCTGTGACAAGGGCGTTTTTTGTGATGTGCTGAAGGATTTTGGTGATGGCAATCTCCCAACCTTCCGTCTCATTTTGCGCACTCTTAATGGCTCCAGCAATTTCACTCGCTAGGGCTTTTTCTGTTCCAGCTAGGGGCAATCGTTACTCCAAAAATGAATCTAGGATGGATTTGATCTCTGGCAACTTTGTCTTATCTTCTAAGGCTTCTCGTGGACCCATCATGGTTGGGGTCTTTGATTCGGCTATGATGGCTAAGGCGTCAGAGATGGCCTTAATCAGCTCACCTTTCTTGCCGGTGATCGAGACTTTCTCAGCGTCGATCACAATCTCCTTGGTCTTGATGCTCCAGCGACTTTCGTCTTCATCAAAGATTAATTTGGTCCCATCGACGAATTCGCTAACATGCTGAGCTGGTTTATCAGATGGCGGTGTGAACGCATCTGAATACAGGCCACGGAGCACAAAACATAGACTTAAGTCTCCTCCTGGGGCCAGCAATAGGCAGCTTTCCCCGATAGCTGGAGGGGACCAGTCTCTTCGATTGCCAGAATGGGCTGTGAAATAAGGCCGCCAGTCTGTTAGGATATTGCCAGATTTAACCTTTGCGAGAGCCTTTCTGAGATCAACCATCTCGATGGTTCCGGGGCGGATTGCATTGGCAGTTCGCCTCTTTATCTCAATCAATTCTCGTTCGATTTGCATAGATCTTTTCAGGTGTTTGTCCGTCAGTTTCCTGGTCTAGGGACCAGTAGTGAATCATAAAGGTAATTTCTGAGGCTGCGATCACATACTCGCCGTGGGATTCAATCACAAACTCTTCGCCAATGAACTTAAGGTCTGATATTGCTGCCCTAAGCTCGTCTGAACGCCAAAGAGCTCTGGCTACGTCTTCCGATAGCTGCTCGATCTCAGTCTCAGCATCTGCTTTGGGAAGGATGATAAGCTCAATCTTTAGTTCAAGCTCTCGCTCTAGGTGGTTTCCAGAATCGAGGGTCACCTCATCGCGCTCTGATGTGATCAGAGCAGCTGGAAGGTCGTGGATATGAATGCCGCTGGTGCGGCCCGAGAATGCGTTTAAAGATAGATCCTTTAGAACCTTCCGAGCGATACTCCTGATCTTTGATCTTTCACGCACTTTAAACGCACCTCTAGCAATCCGATCCCTGTACTCAAAGATCGATCAACGTAAAATCTTCTACCGTCTTCTGACGAAAGAGCATCCCCAGTGTGGAGCGATACTTCAGCTGAGCAGTGGAGCACGGAGTTTTCACTCACTAGATCAGAATTTATGGCGTCATCTGAATCATCATATTCAAACAAATAGCCTCTGATCACTGCTCCACGAGCTGTCTTAAGCACTATGTTCGGCTCAAAAAACTCGTCACTGGGCAACGGCTAGGACTTTCTCTTAGTGTTTGGCTTTTCAGCCCTTGGGTCTGTCTTCGCTTCCTTAGGGGAAGATGGAGCCGGAGGCTTAGGAGCAGGTGATGGCTCTTTGGGTGTTTTTTGTAGTGCTGCCATGTCTTTTGCTCCTAAAGCCCCCTCTACCTCTTTGACGAAACCTTTTTCGATCAGGGCTTTGGCAGAATCTTGATCAAGATCTACCAGGGTTCCTGGCCGTATCGTCTTTCCCTTGTGAAGAAGGGTATAATCTGAAGATTTAACGATCATTCCATCCCCCTAAAGGACTTGCATAAATGCCGCAGCATTCACATCATGAGGGATGAGTATGGGTGCCGAGTGGATCTCAACAAACTGAGTCTCGGTTCGGTCCTCATAGTAGGGCCTTAGAAAGTAGCTAAGTGGCTTATACTTAGCCTTCCGGCTGATGATCCGCCCGAAGTGCTTCTTCCCTCCGATGCTCGGTGCTGTTAGAATCACCTCACCATCTTTTAGAATTTCCTTTTTGGTGCCATTTTCTCGGTAGTAGCCCGAGTGGATCAGAAAGTTAAAGTGCCCAATCCGGCCAATGGGCTCGATATCGGTGTACTTTTGATAGGGGGTGAGATTCATATTGAGATCCACACCACGCCTTTTGTCATAGAGGTCAAGGATCTCCTTATTCTGAAGAAGGTAGTCAGCCGTCGATTGATTCAGATGAACCGTGGTCGCAATGGCCCCAAACCTCGAATGCTGCTTGATAAGCCGTTTCATTCGAGACAGCTGCCCCAAGATCTTGAAGCTTGGATCAGACCACTTATCCGCGTCAGCGCTTGCGACTTCCTTAAGGCTGGCATCCCGGCCAAAGTTCAGCACCGTTTCTGTGATGCCTTCCCCGCTGATAGTGGCCTTGCCATCTTTTAGGGCCTCAAGGGCCATGATTTCGATTCTGTTTTGGTAGCGGGCTTTAAGCCTTGCCACATTTCGGGCTAGGTGAATCCTTTCCCGCTGCATGGGGGTATAGGATCCTGAGTAGTCCTCTTCAGGAAGGACTCTAAGGGATTTAAGGGGATCATGGACGGCAGCCTCTTTGATATAGGCTGGGGCGAAGGCCTTGACCTCGGTTCCCTGATCGAGAAGGACCTTACCCTCGGCTAGAGGGTGGGCAAAGGCTGAGATGCCCTCTTCGTACTCGTCGTCTCCAAAATGGATTTGCTCGGTATCGTGATACATAGTCTGCGAGAAGAAGGTCTCGGCAAAGAATTTGGGCTGAACCTCCATCTGCCTTGCAAGAAGGTTGAGCTTCTTATAGTCTTTCCATAACTCAATTGTTGCCACTTAGTGGGTTCCCTCCTCTAGAAAGATACTGAATTTTCTAAGCTCATCCCTAACGGTTTCAGCAGTATGCCCTTTGCCATAAGTAAGGCCCCCTTGATAAATGATCCTGTTAGGAAGGCAATAGCCTTCTGATCCTTTACCGAGGCGTCGATGTCATCTGCTAGGATACAGTTTGGAGTCTCAGTGCCATCACCAATTTCGCTATCATCCTCAGCTAGCTTTGCGCATAGAACATGCTTATTGTCACCATCTCTGCCAAGAATGGAGCCTGCCTCAAGCTTTTGACCAGCCTTGATGATGACCTCTTGCCTCATCTGGACGGGAAAGGAGCGACCAATCCACTGCTTGGGTGTCCAATCGGCAATCTTTTTATAGTGAGGGTTAAATCCTGTCATCGTTTAACCACCCCGCATTCTTTACGGTTTCAAGCTCCGCCGACCAATCATCTTCCTCCGCTGGGCAGTGAGCTGAAAGACCAGCAAGCTCTTTCTCATTTTGTTCTAGCCTTGCCAGGGAGGAGTTTGTGCTTGCTCTTGAGTTTTTAAGAATATCAAGGGCGGCATCTTTAGCAGAAACGCCTCCTACAATGTAGGCCTTAAGATCAACCCCGCGACCAGCGCAGATCTCCTGCAGCTCAAGGATTCGCGCTCTTTCAGCGCTTGCCCCTTCGGTCATAAACTCCTCGACTAGGCTGCTATAGTCTGACCTTAGGAGCTCGCCTGTAATCTTTATCTCAGGGCCACCGCCACCGGGCGTTGGATCTTCGGTGGTGGGTGCACTTTCCGGTTTCTGAACTTTTGTCATTACATCCTCAAATGTAGATATTTCATCGATCATGGATCGTTTTAGAGCTTTTCTTCCGACAAAGACTAAGCCTTGGCCGAATTCCGAGAGCACCTTTTCATCAGTGATCGAGCGGTTTCTCGCTACAGAACTAATAAATACGGCGGCCAAATCATCGATTACCACTTGTTTTTCGCTAGCTCCTGCTTCTGTCGAAGGGTCAGCGTTCTTATAGGGTGACTGGGAGCTTACAAACTTAATCTCGCCTTCGTTTTTGTCCGCATTCATCACAGCTTGGACGCCAATGCTACCAATAATGGCAGTATCTGAGGCATAGACTTTCTCGCAGGCACTCGCAATCCAATAGCCGGCTGAGGTACCATAGCCCCCGATAAAGGCAGCAATGGGCTTGCGGCTTCTGGCCCTATAGATATGTTCTGAAAGCTCATGGCAGCCGCTAACTTCGCCGCCAGGACTATCGATATTGAAAACGATAGACGAATGCTATCATCTTCCACAAAGCCATGAAGATCTCTTAGAACCAGCTCATAGCTTGTGGCGCCGCAGACCTCTGTAAGAAGATTGGCCTTTTTAAACAGGGGGCCAGAAATGGGAATGATTCCAATTCCATCTCTTACCGTTGCTCGATATGTGTACTTTGGTTTTTCGCCTAGATGTTTTTCTAGGGCTTTAAAATCGCCTTCTCCGTTTGCTGAAGCTATAAGAGATGATAGTCCTTCCTTTCTCATAGCCCAGTAAGAAGACTCAATCGCTTTTCTTATGATCAAAGCTTCTCCTCTCAACGCTTCCAACGATAGACTATGAATGGAGTTTGCTTCAATAGTTAAAACGTCAGATCTGAAATTTGTGGTTCAAAGTTGAGCCACTAATTTTAGTTTGAGTGATTTTTTTATTGATTTTTCAAAACTTGATCATGGGGTTTTCTATGATCAACTCAAGTCTTCTCGATACAGACCTAAGATAGCGAGCCAGTGATTTATATTCAAGCTCAAGGAAGGGGTGAGGAGAAATTACTGTTGACCCAGGCTCTATAGGTTTTGGCGTATTCCCGATCAATACTACAATCTAAGTCTTGAGGGTAGACCTCTTGCGACCGGAAGTAGCAGTCGTAAACGGGCAGAGAACCCTTAGGGGCAAACCATAGTCCTAGCAAAAGTTTACTCAATACTCTAGCCTACGAGCTAAGAGAGACCTTTGCAAAGGCCAATTAGTTTACAAGCTAAACTCGATAGAATAGACGATACTCCGTCTTTCATTGTATGTTAGGTTTGGCTTTATACCTCTAATATACTCTGGGACCTCAATATTTGCGTCGCCAATATTTTTTACCGAAATCGTGTGTAGCACCTTCTTATGAACATAGCCAATATTTACATCTCCGACATGCTGTGTATCGATTTCATGACTGCCACCGATTCTAGATCCGTTCTCATCTAATTTAGGGTTTCCTTCGACTGCTCCAATCATTGAATAGAGCAGGGATGTTGATAGATTTCCAAACTTTTTCGATAGCCCTGCGGATAGTGTTTGCTTGGGAACAAATCGAAAGTTGTAACGATCGTCAACCTTATCTCCATCGTCGCCTTCTATGTAAGAGTAGTTTAGATTGAACGTGCCTATTTTTTGATTTAGGTATCGATACTCCAGTTCAATTCCCGATGATGAAAACTCATCCCCATTTGTGAACTCCTCCGAAAGATCTGTAATAGATCCTGGCGACCTTCTTGTTCTAGCAATTTTATCTTTATAGACCCCCTGATAGAAGAGCAATTGTACGAAGTGGAATTCAGCAAAGGATTGTAGGTAGGCTAACTCGATGGAGTTGCTAGTTTCTGGCTTAACTTCCTCATTACCATAGATTTCGTTTGTCGATTGAGGGTCTTCGAAAAATAGCTCGAACAGACTCGGAGATCGGTAGGATTGACCATACATCAGCTTGAAACTGGATAGCTCAGAGAGAAAGACAACCAGAGTGCTTCTAAAAGAAGTGTTAGAATCAAATTTTTCATTTTCAGTAGATCTAACACCCAACAGAACCGAAAAAGGGAGTTTTTCTTCCATCTGATTTCCGTAGAACCCTACTTGCCCATAAATTGAAGTTTCCTTTACCTGTCTACCCACCATATTATTTGCCTGAATTTGGGTTCCATCCCTAGGATCGACGATTTCATACTGGACGCTTTGGCGATTTTCACTCCCGTATCCGAGCTCGAAGGTGATATATTTTTTCAGATTCCAGTCTATCTTTAGCCCTGTTGATAGTCTCTCCCCATGAATTCTTGCTTTTTGGTTTGGACCTCTTGCAGTCGGATACTCACGAATATTTACATCATGAGAGACTGGAAGACTTACGACCAAATTTTCGAGTAGAGTAGCAGCAGGAGTCAAACCAACAATATATCCTTTTTGCTCTGCAGCTAACCCAGTACCTTTGTTATTAATTGGCGGTGTCCCAAGGTAACTTGTTCCATTGCTATAGGCGTTGTAAAGTATGTCGGCTTTGAATAACTCGTGCTGACTCTCAAGTTGCAATGTAAAGTTGTTCGAATCTTCAAATTCATCTATATATGCAGTGTTTACGTCAGTTTCCCCTTGATACGCACCTTCATCTTGAAAAATACCATCTTTAAGGTCTTCTGTTACATCTGAAGACTCATCGTAAGGTGTTCGAGAAGATTTTCGTCCTGAACCTGAAACGTAGTACGAAAGCATACTAGTCTTCCCGGTTAGATGGCCTCCCATAGAAATACCATTTCGCTCTGGTTCTATGTCGGTATGAAAGCTATTTGAGCCTGACTCGCTTTTCAGAACGAAGTTGATCGCTCCTACATATGCATTGCTTCCATATAGGACAGATGCTGGCCCCTTAAGAACCTCGATTCTGCTTAGGTCTTTCGGGTGAATTCGCTCTAAAATACCACCTCCAGTTACAGAGTTCCAACTCGGAACTCCATTAATGAGAATTAGTATCTTATTGTTGAAGTGATCCTGAAGTAACCCTCTAATAGTTGGCAAATTTCTAGAAAGGAAAGTGCGCGTAACGTCAACTCCCGATAAGAATCGTAGAGCTTCCTTTGCCGACGTGAAGTTATATTCTCGTATCGTTGATTCATCAACGACAGAAACGATACTTGGAGTACTAAAGATATTCAATGGTGTCGATGAAGATACTTCAATTTTTAAGTTAAGAATATCAGCTAACGACATATCGCTTTCAGACGCAGAACTAACTGACGAAAGAAAAAACAACACAAGGATAATTCGATTTTTCACTTGCCCCTCTCCAACTAATTCATGATGGATAAATGTTCGTACATTCCGATGGATTTAAGCTTTCGTCACCTTCACCAGTAGTTGGATTGACAATATCTCCAGATGAACCGTCAACTCCAGTATCTATCGTTCCGCCTCTCAAACCTTCTTCAACTTCAATAACACTAGCTTTTATATCTTCACTTAGACTTTCAAGTGCAGCGTGATAGGGTGCAAGCGCAACACCAGACCCTAAACCTTCGTCCTGGAATCCATATGTAACAGCCTCACCTGTAAAGTTGCCTTCGACAAATGTCTTGACAGTATTCACGACACCCACAGCTACGTCCTTCGTCGCACTAGTCAATAGAAGCTCCGCGCCCGTTACAGCTCCACTGTTAAAAGTCGTATAGAATTCATCTTGATCAACTCCAATAACATAACTTCCAAGAGAAGCTGCTTTTTTGATTCCTGATGAGCCCGTTAAGCCTCCAGCACCGAAGAGCACGTATGCACCTTCAGCAATGATTTCTTGGGCTGCAGTCTCTCCAGCTGATATGTTCGCAAAATCGAAAACATATTGGCAGCTATATTTGCAGTCAGCGCACACAGACTTCACGCCTTTATAGAATCCATTACCAAACTTTTTTACCGGGGGGATAGCAACGCCACCCAAAAAGCCCACTCTATCTTGGTTATTTTCTATTACAAATTTCCCTGCTAGAACCCCAGCAATGTAACCGACTTCTTGTTCCTTGAACAATATCCCTTGAAGGTTTTCAATTGCCGACCCATCATCATTCGTTGGATAGGAATCTATGACTGCAAACTTCGTATCAGGATGGCTAAGTGCCGCTTCTTTGGTATCGTCTCCCATTGCGAATCCGACGGTAATAATTAGTTCATATCCGAGGTCTGCAAATATATTTATGTTTTCAAGGTAGTTTGCAACTTCCTCTCCATTTTCATCAACCTCAAGCTCTGCCTCTTTATAGTCGATCTGTAAGTTGAACTCACTTCTAGCCCGTTCTAATCCTTCAAAGGCATACTGATTGAAGGTCTGGTCATCAACAGAACCAACGTCAGTAACAAGAGCTACTTTAGTTCTTACCTCCTCGGACGGTAGCTCGGTGCAACCGATTAAAAAGATCGCAATCCCAATGGAATACATAACGTACTTATCCATTAATTCTCCGACAGTCCCGATATAATCTTTTGATTTTCAGATTGTAGCATTTTGACTCTCTATGCTTAAAGTAAAAAATACACTGATTTGATTTATGTTAAAAAAATGCGTCTCAACATAGCGCGAGATTTCTAGCAGAAGCTAACCACACGTAGATCCAAAGTTTGATGTAGCTAATTTCATGCTAGAGAACTCTTCGCCCCGTAAATCGGCAACTAGCTCAAGCCTTTTAAGGCTTTCATAGTCCTTCCCCTTACTCTCAACAATATCCCGCCGCGTGGTGGTTCCATTAGAAAGCTCAACCTCATCAGCCTTAGCATCTTTAAGACGATCAATACTCGGCATCTCCTGTCCAATCCATGTAGCTTTTAGGTAGAGCGCACGCTTGAATGGATCTTCAAAACCAGGAGCTTCAAGCATTCCCCTAAGAATCGCCTCATGGATGACCCATTCGTAGATGGGTTGGCAGAACTTGATTTCAAGCCACTTCCTACGAACTTTGAAGAAACGCCAGGCCTGGAGAAGTGCAGCAGGGGCAGCAGAATATGACGACGAGAAGTGTTGAATCAAAACCTCATAAGGAAGACCGATCGAGGGACCGACTTGCTTTAGAACTGAGTTAAAGAAGGCATCAAACTGCGGCGAAGGCCTCCCTAGGGTTGGTGACTCAACTTTTTCACCGGGCAAAAGATTGAGCATGGTCATGGGTCCCATGACCGTTTTCGATCGCTCGGGAGAGTCTTTAGGGCGATTGGCAAGATAGGCATTCGATCTGCCGCTGAGGGGGCTTGTGCCCTCGCTCGTAATGAAGGTCATTGGAAAGGCATTGATGACGGCAGCGGCTATTTCAGCCTCAGCATACCTAGAGAGTTGCTTGAATTTTTGGATGGTCGGGGCAAGTAGTGGCTCACCCCGACTTTGATCCGGAAGCCGTTTGTGAAATAGGTGCAGGACTTGGAGCTCTTGCTCATTATTGTACCTTGCTACCCTCCTTGACTCACTGGTCCAACCCGTATCCAGCAGCTTTTTCCTATTTCTGATGTGGTAGGCAATCGGCTCCCCAGTAGGGTCGAACTCTACGCCCTCTCTGATATCCTTTGAAAGCGAACCGGCCGCTGGGTCAGCAACCCTCCCCCCTTCGACAACCTGGACACAGGTCCCAAGAATTGAGTGGCTCCTAGCTTTAAATCTTCGAACTGCAAAGGAATCGCCATCGGTAAGCTGAGATCTTGAGGCATGATCTTGAAGTTCAGGGAATGTCGAGACTCCAGCAAAGTCGATCGCGGTGCTTTCTGCCAGCACTCGGAAGATTGCCTCAGCCTTATTTTCAAAGGCCCGAGCCTCCTTTTCAGAAATCTCTAGAAGCTCGTGATTAAGCTTTGACTGAGGCCAAAGCCCCTCACCCACAACGTTGCCAGTGATATTTTCCACCGCCCCCCGAGCCACCGACTCGTTGCGATCTAGGTCGCGGCACTGGTCCCTAAGGCCCTGAAGTGAAGGAAGAAGAGCTTCATCCGCGTCGCTGGAGCTCGGGCGCCATTCTTCTACGATTCGGTTAAAGGGGTCCACAGTCCTATAAGGGGCGTCCATGGTCTGAGGATCAGAATTCCTGAATCTGTTTCGTGATAGCTCATTTTGGAACTCCTAGCACGATGGAGCCACCATCCTCTCGCTCGATCATTCGAATGAGAAAGGCCTCCCTCCGATAAAGGGAGTCAAGATTGGCAGACTTTTTTCTTCTGCGATTGCCGTTCACTTCTAGGTCTTGCTCGCTGGCCTGCTCGGCCTTAGCAATGGCCTCCTGCAGTGAACCAAGTTGCTCACGATACGTTTTCAATTGGGACTCCATCTAGTTCTTTGCAAAGTCTATCTATGTCGATATTGAGGAAGCCAAAAGCAGCATCAGCATAGCGAGCGCTATCGTGGGCGTGGTCAGCAACCTTGTCGGTGGTTTCATAGACCTGCTGCCACTTGCCATCTCGTTTAGCCCATTTGGACTTAGGAGCGGTCAGCTGCTTATAGAATGTTGAGGGAAGCCCCTTGTGGAAATGCATCACCTGGGGACCACTATAATCAATGACTTTATCGTCCTCTGCTAGGACCTCTTTCATCTTTTGCGCTCTAGCAATTGATTTTCGAATACCCGAGAAAAGCCGGCCATGAGTTGCTGGCTTTCCCACAGGGAAAAGACGGACTGTGCCTTCCTTGACAAGCGAGAAGTTGCCAATGATCGGAGCTGCCTGGTTTGAAGTTCCTTTGATAGCCAAGATGTACTCTTCAAACTTATCACGGCAAAAGTTGTAGACCGCTTCGGTGTTATGGCCTCCAGTATCCACGCAGGCTGCGGCGACTCTTAGCTTGATGCCCGTGTGATGGGTGTAGACCTGCGTCAATACCTCATAGACCTGTTCCCAAACATGATCCTGGTTGGGATCGCCATCGATGACCACGTAGTCGAGAAACCAGTTCTCATGCCCTCGGCCCCAGCCACGCACCACAATATCAACGTGAGAGGGGTGGGTATCAACGCCTGCTGTAATGAGCCCGATTCCTTTTGGAAGTGGATCGTGCTCGCCAAATGCATAGTCCTCGGCAAGGGTTTCCAGGTCTTCTGGATCAAAGGATTTGATATTCTCATCGGCCCAGGTTTCCCCCAAAACGTTATTGATGAAGACTTTTAGCTCCTGCGGGTTTGTCTTGCCCTTTTTGAACTGCTTAAGAGCTGTCTCCCAAGAGTACATGCCAAGTGGCGCATAAAGAGCCGGAAGGTGAAAACCTCTAATCCCTGATTCCTTGGGCTCTGCCGTTGGCAGCCACTGGGAGCTTTTAAGAATCTCTGTCTTATCTTCCTCGTGATGTTTGTATTGGCATTTAATGCAAAGGTAGACAGGTCTAGGGCCTGAGAAGTCGATGCGTTTCCACTCGATGAACTGGGACTCACCGCAGTTAAAGCAGGGAAAGAAAAGGCGGCGCTTATCAGATAGCTCGAATTCTTCCTCAATTCGGCACATCCCCTTGATCTTAGGTGTCGAGATGTAGAAGAGTTTCTTTCTGCCATCATAGGCCGAAGTCCGGCCAAGGGCTATCCACACGGGTCCCCTTCCCCCTGACAGTCGTCGTCGTAGGCCGAGACTTCATCGAAGACGATATACTGGACAGAATCAGAACGAAGTGATGATGCCGATCGCGACGTACCGAGGTTTAAGAAACCTCCTGGAAACACCTTCGTAATCTGCGTGCTTTTTTCCCGCCTTGTGTAGTCCGTATAGGCCTCCAGGTCCTTGATCTTCCCCTGCAAGGAGCGGCAATTGGAAACGATCGGCTCAATTCTTTGCTTGGAGAATCTTGTCCTAAGCTCGTCGTTGGGCTGAACAATGAGCATTTGGGTTGGGGCAACATCCATCACCCAAAGCATCCACGCAAGTGCCGCAAGGGTTCCTCCTGTTTGCCAGCCTTTCATCAGGACAACTTTCTCAATGCCGTTATCTGGCATGAGAGCTTCTAGAAGCTCAAGCAGATATGGGGTCAGGGTAAAGTCCACTAGGCCAGGAAAAGGGTTCTTACCTGATACCAGATAAAGGTTCTTTGCAGCGTGGTCTGCAATGGATATTTCCAGGTTTGGTTTCACCCCAGACCAGAAATGAGATTGAATCGAGGCCAAGCGAAGATAGAGGTCTTCGATGGAGACCACTTCATAGTCGATAGCTGGTTCCATTTACACCCGGCCTTTGATGTTTGCTTCAGCGAGCTCTCGAAGCTCAGACGTCAAAAGCTTGGTGAGAAAGACTCTTATGTCGGAGGTCAGGGTATCGACAGAGTCGAGTGAAGCTTCACTAAGGTCGCTTGTATCAAAAGTCCTCTTAGTAAAATCTAGAATCATTTTTTTGATCTCACCACTGGCTTTTTGGGGAGCATAGAGAACGTTATCCCTAGTGGTGCGTGCCATCTGGAAGGCCTCACGAATGAACTTATCAGCCGACATGAGTTGACCTGTAGTTTTTAGGTACTCAACTTTTCGGGTCATTGCTGTGAAATGCCTGTCTATGGCTGTGGATTCCGCTACAGGTAGGATAGTTTCATCGGCCTGCTTCTTAGCTGTTAGCTCTGGTGCGTTGTGATCACCTCTATCTTTTCTTAGATCAGCATTGCCGTACCATTCAAGGATTCCGTCGACTATATCGATGAAGACCTTGCCGTCCTTTTCAACGATAGCTTTCTTAAAACGTATTCCTTTTTTCGAGTTCTTTACGATTGTGTTTCTTGATACCCCGATAAGCCGTGCAAAATGGGCTTGAGTAACTAGTCTTTCCAATAGATCCTCTCAAATTTGTAACCCCAAAAGGCCCAAGGGTTACAACCATAGATGCTATGAAAACGACGATTATCCTTATGCATAAAGGAAAATGCGCGATTTCTAGAAATCGGTTTTGTAACCTTGTAACCCCAAAAAAATTTTCAATGTTGAGAGAGAGAGAGTTGAGTTGGCCATCCACCCAAAAGGCAGGCATCATAGAAGGACCCAATAGCATTTATAGTATAGGGTATATTGGAAGTCAAGCGTTCTGCGAAGAAAAGTGAGCGAACACTATTCTAAATCTCTAAACCTAATACGAGAGACATTAATCCAAACGACTGGTGTAAAATTGCCCGAGAAATCCCGACTGGCAAGGAGTATGACGAGAGCATGAAAAAAGTCGAAAACCTAACAAACTAAGGAGTCAGATCAGCCAGCGTCTCTTTATTGAGATCTGCTGCTAAGATAGTCGGCAATGAAGTAAATCCACATTCCAACTACTGCAAATCCTAGCCATCTAATTTGGCTCTTAGGACCTTGGCCCATCAAAGAATGCCAGGATCTGAGATTTCCTGTCCTAAGATACTCCCTTAATTTCACTATAAATAAGACCGTGAAAACTAATGGTACAATAAACACTAGCAAACCTGCCTCCTTAGTGATTGTGATTTATCACTCCCATCATTTTGACTTTTCCAAAAAAGCCCATACTCTGGGACAAACCTAACCCGATCACCGAAGCCGAATTGTGAGTTAATCCCGCTCCTCCAGTATAGCCTTGAAAAGCGGCCATATAACTGCTTTTTTGCTCCAACGCGGCTTCCACGCTAAGTGTGGTACCAGCAGCCCCTAGCAACATACCTGCCTTGGCACCAAAACCTGTGGCTGTGAGAGCAAGTCCAATTCCACCCAATGCATCCCCAATATTACCTTTGATGTTAGAAAGGCTTGCACTATTTATTGTTTCCATACCTTTATCGGAGACCCAACCTGCGCCGACCTTGTTATAATTACCAAACATTCCTAGAAAGTCTCCTCGCCGCTCGTACATATGGACAAAGCTATTGTTCTCAAAATATTCATCGGGTGACAATCTAACCATATTTCCAGTGAGCGCGTCTCTCTGCGAAATGTTTCCACTTTCATCCAGCTGCATTCTAAAGAAACCATTGATTCGCTCGCCTTCGTGCATATAGGAAACTGTGAAGTCGGTTTTACCGAATGTATCTAGGTTATTTGGATCCATATGAGTCTTCTGATTTTCAATTTTTGCTTCTGACAAAAGACCACTAGTATCCACATACTTCAGCGGATTATTCTTAGCATAACTATACAAATTACACTCAATAGGACTCTCAATACAAAATTCTGGCTTTTCGAAGAATAGTGGATCAGCAGTCGTGAATCTCCCCCACAAGGGCAAGTAATCTCTAACTCCCATGCGAACCATGCCTAGATCCCTGTCATACCCTTTCAAGGCATAGTCCAAGAAGGGACTCATATCAGAACGAACATCTCGACTTCCATAGGGTGTAGGCCTATGAATGGAATTCAAATCTGAAGATAGTAGACTTCCTCTAGCGTCCGTTAGTAGTGGTTTGATTTCTCCATTTAAGACCATACCTACTATATTTCCGTCCACAACAATTGCTTCAAAACTTTGCTTGTTGTGAATAAGAAGACCGTCAGCATCAATTGTATCGATTCGATTTCCTGATTTTTTAAGAATGCGGTGTCCATTTTCATCATAGGAGAATGACAAATTCTTACTTGGTCCGTTGGCTGTAGTGAGCTGCCCCTGCGGCCCGTAGACAAATGTTAGACCCTTGTTGGATTTAATCCTGTTCAGGCTATCAAAGACGTGGCCCTTCAGAACAAACGGGCTGTCAAATGTCGTTCGAAAAGCAGCGTTCTGAAGATCTACTAGAAAAGCATCATCAGAATATCGATCAAAAAAAGAGCCTTCAGCTGAAGAATGAGACTCTAGAAAGCCATCTTCCGTATAGGTGTAGGAGACGATATTTTCCGAGTTGTTGGGTTTGTATGCTTCATAGTCAACGAAACCACGATCGTTGTAGTTAAGACTGTATTCTAAAGACTTTCTTTGCTGTGTTTCAGTCTTTTTTCCTAAGATTCCTCTGGTCAAGCCATCTCTGAGAAACGAAAGTGTTGTTCCATCTGAAAAGGAGAGAGTTTGAATGTTTCCATAATTATTTCGACCTATGGTCACACTAGAGCCTTGGGTTGATGAGATTCTTTTTAATAGACCATCTTCATTGAACTCATTGCTTAAAGAGTATTCTATCTTAGTATTATTGTCCAAGCCAGAGATAGATACGGATTGAGTTTTTATGTCTCCGTCAGAGAAATAGTTTAGGGATTTTTCGATGCGAACGGTTTGATCTATCACATAGTCAGTCTGAGTAAGCTTACCATCCAGACGGTAGGTGAAGTCTTTGCTGAACTGTGGTCCAGTAATGTGGCTCACAAAGCCCATTTGTCCAGTTTTGATAGTGCCATTACTATGCAGGCCATCGTACCCATACTCAAGATCAACTTTTGACTGATTTTTCTCATAAGATATCGCCTTAAGACGCCCGATGGAGTCGTAGATCATCGACTCACTCCTATCGAGCACTCCCAATTTATCGAAGAATTCCTTTTTCGTGATCTGGTTCTTTTTGTCATCATAGGTGTAGGCGATCGCTCCCACATCTTCCCGGTCGATTCTAGAGATTCTTCCATAGGAGTCGTACTCTACTTTATGACTAAGGCCACTGGGCATCATGACATGTCTTAAGCGGTTTAAAACGTCATATTTATAGTGGTAGACCCTGCCAGACGAAAGTTCAATTTGTGCAACTGAACCACTACCGGTTTTGGAGGTTTTCCGCGTATAACCGCTTTGTGTTGAGCTAAATTGCAGTAGGTCTAGTTGGGGGTTAATCGCAAGTTTCGTCTCAATTTTACCCTCAATGCCTTCCTGGTAGTGGATGATTTGATGACCAGAGTGAGCGAGAGCATCATTCGCTGAAGCGCCAATAAGCTGAGCATTTTCGAAAAGCTCGGCGCTGGTCAACTCTGTCGGAGATTTTGACTGCGGATCTCCAACATAGGACTCGATGATTTGATCATTATTTCGATACTTGTTGAGATTCTTAATGAGTGTAGAGTGATTGAGTTGATCCGTTTCAGCGAGGATCTTATCTAGGCCTGTCACTATCACACCCTTTACAGATACGATATCTTTAGTCTTGGTATTGGTCGTGGTGATAACCCCTGGCGCCTGCTCAGAGGCGAACTTATAAGAAAAACTACTCACTTCATTGAGGCCATTAACAAGGCTATGACTATAGGTTCCTAATCGTTCATAATCGTCAGGTGTAAAGAGTTCATCATAAGTTTTTGCAGCTCCCCGATTGTGAGAAACCTTCCTGATAAAGTCACTATCAAACCTTTCTGCAAGCTGGGCGTAGCCACTTGCATCGGTAATTGACTTCACCGTGAGAGCATGTCCCTCGTAATTAACCTTCAGCCAGTTTCCATTTGGTTCTGACAGCCTCTCAACCCTTTGCATTGAGTCGTAAGAAATGTTTTGTTGGAGAATCGACTTATCGCCATCTTTAGCAAAGATACCAGTAAGCAAAGCACTGTCGTTATATTCAAGCTTTACAAGATGTTTGAAGTTAAACTGAGGGTCTCTAGGATGCTCCCCTAAATAATCTTTTGTTTCAGCTAGACACAGAAAGTGCTGTGAAAAATTATCTAATGCCTTGTAGGTGTAGGTGACATCCAACGAGCCTTGCTCCAAAAGTGTCTTGGTCTGGGTGGGGCATAGGTTTTCATCCCTTGCAATGATACGCTCAGATGTTTCGACTTGATTACCTTCACCATCAATCCATCCTGATGTCTTACCAGAAAGGAGTTTCAGGCTTAATCCTTGATAGTCGCTATCGGAGTAGGAGCTGGTTTCAAACTTTGCGATAGGAGACTGAGGAACAACGCTTTTTGTTTCTAGCGGAAGGCCAGTGATTTGATCATTGTTGCTAAATGTTTTGGTCTTGGTAATTTTATTTGAGCTCAAGACGACCTGATTGAATCCAAGAAACATGGGTTTACGTGTATATGAAGTTGGTTTTTTGTAGTCATAAGAGAAGGCTTCTTCTTGATGACCAATACTTGAGTGTGTGATGCTGGCAACAACTGGAAATCTTCGGCCTATGCCTTCCTCTGGATCGCTCATCTTCCACTTAACATCGATGCGATTTCCTTTGCCGTCGCTTGTGCCGACCAAAAGGTTTGACGATGCTCGGCCTAGCTCCACATAATCTATAGTGCCGCGGCCATTGGGTTTGAATATTTGATCTATTCCATTTCCAAGAAGATCTGATATGAAAACATCCCCAGCAAACGCTGTGATGGGTAATTTAGCTGTGGGGTGCTGGGAAAAGTGGCTAGCTTTATTAAAGAAAACGAGCGCTTTGTCAGACTTTGTCAGGATGATATCCGCCAGGCCATCTTGATTGAGATCGTTGAAGGTAAAGTTGAAGCCTTTGGTAAAGAACTTTCTTTTTGAGGGTGTTAGTAGGCCAATAGTTTCTGACTGTGAAGCGAATTGAAGGCCGCCTTTTCCATACAATACTTCGACTGCGGAGGCGTTTACGCTGATGAGATCAACATTGCCGTCACCATTAATATCATTGACATAGATGAATCGCGAGTCACTAAGGGAAGCCGGAATAGGAACCTTTACTTCTTCAAAGGAATAGCGTCCATTTTCAGACGTATTGACATAGATTCTAACAATAGTTGACATGATTTTAACAAAATCTGGCTTTCCGTCCTTGTTCACATCGGTAAATCGTACAGAGTTTGATTCTGATAGGTTTTGAGACAGTTTCTTAACCGACTGAACAAACTCTCCGTTCGGGTTACAAACAATGACAATGTTTCCGAGCGAGGTGACTCGTCGATCGATAACGGAAAGGTTATCATTGGGGGTCATTCTAACGACTACCCTAGACTTATTGCGGGGTGAAGGCTTTCTTCGGCACCCAGAAAAGGCCTTTGGATGATGCTCTGTCTCTGACCCAGTGTAGGAACCATTTTCAAGGGTCCAAATGGAATTATCAGTTCCCATTTCTATTTCTGTTTGACCATCGTTATTAACATCGACAAAGGTCAACTTGCGATGAGATACATTTGCTTTTCCAAACTTATCAATAAGACTGTTTAAAACGTTTGTTTCTTTAACTGCTATGTTATCGAAATGACTTTGAGGGAGATCGTACCGGAAAGTTTTCTTAGGCTCAGAAACACCAGAAGGGAACTTCTTTTCTAGCGACTTAAGATAGAAGCCGACGCTCGTTTCATCTAAATCGGCCTCTAGGAGCCAGCTCCAACGAAGCTTCTCAACCTCATGATTGGTATTATAGAAGTGAACACTTGATACGCGGCGATCAAGAACCTGTCTGTAGCCGTATTTGAAGCTGGAAATCGTATTATCAAGTGCTGCGTAATCAAACTTGATCTTGTAAAGGGGGCTATGGCTTTCCCTTGCGCCATATTCAACCGTCTCTATATAAGGTGAAATTTCGCCGTCATGGGCATAGCTGACTTTTGTGATGAAACCGGTTTTACTTCTAGCTTCGACTAGAAACCACTCAGCGTATCCATACTCGCCTGTTTTGAACGCTCGATAATGGTGAGTTGCTCCATCTGAGAGATACGCTACTGCACTATCACCGGCGAGCTCAACTCTGGTTCGACTCATAAGTCCTTGAGGGTAGAAATAGCCATCACGGCCTTTCACAAGTACTCCATAAGGTGAATTAAACTGGTCAAGAGAGTTATCAAAGGTTAAGTCGGTATCCTTGTTAAACCTTTCTATTTTATAATTCGATGCCCATCCCATTCCCCAGTGCGTCAGACCATTTCTAGCTGAATAACTAGGGAAGGGATTGAACAATAGAGGTGCACGGTCTTCAGGGGTAGACATAAGTGAGATTGAAAGATCACCTTTGGATAAAACTGATCCAGTGCTTGCAACGCCGTCAGCATAGTCACCTGCAATGGATCCCCTAGAAGGGACTGGTAGATTAGGATTCTGGATCCTATCTTCAGAGATTACATCACGTCCCAGAAGGGTCTGGGAAAGAACTAGGTGTATCAAACTTACTGCAATCAGACTCTTGAACACATTGCACCTCTAATGATTTAGTACAAGCAGCCTCCCGAGGGTCTCTCACGGATTCGGAAGGAGCTTTTACCAGTTGTTCAGTATCTATTTACCTACAGTTCGCAATCCACTTCTGGGACTCTGGTCCTGACGTGTCATCTGTGCTCAAAACGTAGGCAAAGACAATCTCTTTTATGGACGAAGTATCCACATGGAGATCTTGGATTAAGGGTTGAATGTTTCCTGAAAAGCTATAGTTAGTAAAAGGGCTTAGGCCCTTTAGATAGCCTTTAGAGTTAGCTTTCATCTCTTGCTCCATCGCAAATAGATTTACATCTGTAACTATGCCCACTGACATGGTCGCGACACCTACTTGTGGGTTGCTAAGAGATAGATTGACTGGACCATTTGAGTAGGGGAGAAGCATCTCCGTTCCCAATGTAGCCTGAACCTCATAGATTCGATATGGGTCGAGATCATCGCTAACCTCATTTGCATCAAGAACAAAGAAGACCTGGAAGTTTTTGATGATGGGTAAGGATTCTCGACAGAACAACTTCTTAGAGTACTCTGCATCCTGGTGGTAAAGGTCATTTGGAGTTACTTTAACAGATCGCGACCCATCGACTATACCTGAACCAGTAAATGCTTCCCAGACTGTACGGGATCTGGACTCATCAGCCTTGGGGGCGAAGGTATCATTATCACATAATTCGATTTCTGGATTACAATCACCACTCGAAGGAGAGAATCGAAGGAAAACGAATCTTTCTTCTTTGTTGATAAGATTTCCTAACGTTTCAAGCTTTACCATATTATTTAGCGAATCCACAAGCCTGGCAACGATTTCTGCGATATCGGCTGGCGTTGAGTCTAAAGAAATTTCGTCAATTCTTTCCCGTTCTATATCTATGGTTTCCAGACCTTTTGGGTAGTGGATTTTTATCATCGGATAGATTCGATCGGTGACGATTTTCGTCAACTTTTGTAGGTTCGTTGAGAGAGCTGCCATGTCAAGGTTATCGACAGTATTTGAGATTAATTCGGAAGTAATTAAGCCCTTCTTATCTTCACTTCGATACCTATTTTCAAGGTCAGCGATTTCCAATAAGTCCTGCCTCAGAGATCTTTCTAGGTTTCTAATTCTTGCTTTTCGCTCGATTTTGACAATTTCATTATCAATCCAAGAGTTAAAGATGGCCTGGATCGAGTCGACTGCATAGAAGCTTAACGTACTACCTTCTGTCATAGTGAACTTTGCAATAGCTCTACTTCTTAGGGATTGAGTCCTTCTCGATATATCACCACCCTCGTCTATTATTTTTTGTCCTTCACTCTCGATAAAGGAAATAGCTGGAATCATGTTATCCAGCATAGCCTTAACGGACGAAGAGCCCTTGACCAATGTTTGCGTTTGAACCGTTAGCTGACTGTTGGAAAGCTCACTTCGATCGCTACAATCGTTGACGACAAAATGAACTTCAGAGTCAAACTTACTAATCAGAGTTGAATTTCTCTCAATGGCAATCACATCGCTAGCTTCTAGGTAACTTGTTGCTCCAGCAGGTACTACAAAGGCTAATAGAGATCCAGCAGGGAACTCCGGAAAAGGTGTATTGGGCAGAGAAATTCCAGATTGAAAGCTAGCTGTAGAGTTATTTATTTTTGAATCAGTTTCACTTTCTGTTCTTGAAAAGATATCCGCAAACGTTGTGGACGTGTTCAAGCAGCTAGAGTTTTCAGCAGACTTGGAAGCTGAAATACCCAGATTTCCTGTCAGAGTTGCTTCGTCCCCAGTACTACCACTAAAAAGTCCACCTATGTTCCCGGTCACACTCTCTCGGGTACAACGAGACTTACTATTGCCTATGGTTGTTGTATTCTGCCTTGTATTCGATGTTGAGTTAGCAACCACATTTGACTCTCCTTGCCCATCAACAATTGTAAAACCTTCGGGGCCAAGCCTTAGACTAGGAGATGCAGCGCTAGAGTAGCGACTTATCTTTAGAGCACATATTGGAGCCCAGAAATCTTTCACCGTGAGATTTAAAATCTCTCCCTTCTTTAGGGATACCTTGTTTTGAATAGAGAGTCCGCCAATACTTAGATCTAAGCTTCCTGTATGGTCGTACTTTGCTTGATTGGCTGAGACTTGAAAAACATTCTCCTCGCCTGGAGTCAACTTTTCAGAGAATAACTTTACCTTCTCGCTGTCAGTCAACTGCGCCAGCTGCTGTTGATAGCGACTAAAGGATAGGCTATCTTCCACTAGACTTTGTTTGTTAGCGTCGATTTCCCCAAGTTTTTGCTCCAAATCTTGGTACTTTTGCTCCAGAGAATACTTGAGGGAGTCCTGAACAGTATCTCCTGAAATACGACCTTTAAGTAATTCAAGGAGTCGGTCTCGATTGGCTTTATATTTTTGACCATCTAAATCCAAGTTGCTTGCAACTCTGTTAACATGATCGACCATACCAGAGACAACCTGCTGATTCAGTCCACTATCAATAACATTACTAATTGACCCTGAAAAGTTGCCATACCGTTCCATGTTCAAAGCATATTGTTTAAAAGCTTTTATGCTAACGATCATTCGCCTGAGGTCAGGGCTAAGTAAGAGGGGCTCCACCCCGTTATCGTCTATACAGCTATTCAAACTATCGAATGAACTCTCTTGCCTAACTCTCGTATTAACTTCTTCAGAGATGTTAGCGAATGAGGCTCTCAATGCTCCAATCATTTCCTGATATTTAGGAGAAACATCAAGCAAAGGCGAACTCTGATGGAGATTTGATAATTCTAAAATTAGATAATAGAGGTCCGGCTTATCCGATTTGCATGAGGAAAGTTGGCAGGACAGATCCACAATCTTTGTTAGAGAAACAAGTTTTTCGACCAGCCCCCCTAGGATCTTGTTTTGCAGATTGAGTTGGAATTCAATGTTCAGGCTTTGTGACTTTTGGACTTCTGAAAGCAACTTGACATAGTTATCCAAACTCGCACTTGATACGCTGTCTGCATTAGAAAGCTTTTCATAGAGCTTTAGAATGATACTTTTTGTGTCTTCCACGCTCGCGCGTGAATCAATATAGTTCACAACTGGCGTTGCTTTTTCGTTCCAAAGATCAAAAGCATCTACAAATGAAGTGACAGACTCTTGGTTTAAGACATTACTACCATCATCAAACGCTAGACCTTCAACTTTTTCATATATGTAGCCAAGTTCAATATCTCGAATTTTTGTGCTCGCCAACTCCTTACACTCTCCCCTAATACGCGAGAATGCTGAACTAAGCTGCGAAAAGCAGGTCTTCATGAGTCTGTCCGACAAACCCATCTTATCGCAAGTTCTGAATCGTCGCTCCAAAAGTTTATAGTATCTATCCTTGGAGCATTTTTCCTCTAGTGCCTTTAGCCTTGCTTGCTCTTCTGTTTTTAGGCACCCAGACAAGGCTAGCATTGAAACTAAAGCAGGTAAAACTAGCTTCATGATTATATCCTTTAAAAAAAGAGACCCTTCCAGGTCTCTTTATAATTATTGTTATTTGGTAAATCTAAATTCATTGTTTCCAAGGCAGCCTCTTACGTCGACTGTATCTTTGTGAAAGACATTGACCTTGGACTTATCTGATGTCACAAACATGTAGCTGTCATTGAACCTATAAACAAATGGAAGAGATGCCCACCGACACTTCAAAATTACCGGCTCTCCGCTTTCTTTTATAAGATCTCGAATACCTTGATTCACTTTGATTCCGTACTCAGGCATCGCAAACTTTTTTCCGCTTGCTGGATTAACTGTGTTCGATAGAGAAACAGGCTTGATATCTCTATTGAATAGCATACCACCTGTTGCTAGAGGCAGGTTTTTGACAACGCACTTCGAAGCAATAACCCGGTCATAATCGAAGACGTTAAACCTCTTTCTATCACGAGTCACGTACACAACTCCATCGGCAAACTGGTAGATATAAGGTAATCTCGCCCAGCGGCAAGTTTGCTCAATTTCTACGCCGTACTTAGAAAGGTAGCCTTCCATTTCAACAGTCATGTTTTGATTTGTTCTAATCCCTACTCGTAAAGATTTCAATGAAATCAGACCATCTTGACTAGGAATTTCATCACTCGCGTTCTTTTTCGCAATCCTTGCCATTTCTACCGCCTGCTGACTCATCGTATCTAATCGATTCATAAAGAAGAAATTAGTGGCGAGTTTACTATCCACAAAATCTTTGACAACACCTGGATCTAATTCATCACTACCAGTTAAATCAAGAACTCTCAAATGCTGAACGTATGGTGATGAAGTGTCTTTTCGGTCATAGCTTCCCACCAAGAGGTAGCGACCATCTTCAGTTATATCTAGAGCTGTAATAAATCCGAACCCTGGGTTGATATCAACATCATCAAGAAAAACTTGCTCGGAAAGATCCCTGACTCTGATTTTGCCTCGTGGAAGGTATGGCTGCGCAAGAGAGCTGCTTCCAACAATAATAAGATCTGAGTTAGATGCCTCTCCATCATCCCCTGCTGTGTCTTCTTCCATCCCCATCTCATTCGCACTTAGAGGACCACCGAACACTAAAACAGGAACACCTTTTTCTGTCCATGTATCCACTTGCGCAAACATTTGGGTATCAATAATTTCAACCGTACTTTCATCACCACTTCTTTCGACTACTCCGATTTTACTCCCATCTCTTGCAACATAGATATTCAGAACGGGCTGCAAAAGATCAATGCTGGAGATTTCAGCATTCATATTAATATCATAGACAGATATCTTCTTATCTTTTCCAATAAATAATTGACCTGTACTTCTATCAAACGCCGTCTTGTGTTCCTGCCTAGAAACTTCGTCAAGAGTGCCTTTAAAGTAGAAGATAGAATCAATCTTTGTTTTCGATTCTAGATCCCAGAGAGCTATTTCTTCAAAGTTATTATTGTTCTGAGAGTGAACAAGGTGAGTGACTAGCCTAGTTTCATCATCGCTGACAAAAACTCCTTTGGCGTTATAGCCACCTTTGCTGTCTAATTTTATAAGCCTTTCAACTGTCTTATTTGAAAGATTCATCTTCGCGATACTTGTGTTGAACTCGTCTAGGAAGTACATTGTATCAGCTTTACTATTTAAGCCGTACTTACTTACATGATCCTGAACTCCAACAGTAATTGGAAGGTTGTGATCGATAAGTATGTCATCACTCATGATGTTGTAAAGCAGCATATTACCGACGTTGTTCTTCATCGATAGAGAAATCATACTCTTATTTTCTAGACTATCTTCAAAATCAATGCTGTAAAGATCGTAGTTAAAGAGTATATCTAAGAGGCTTTGATCAATATCGCTTTCTCTAGTGTTAATATAGTTGCTGATATCATCTGCCATCAAAGATTTTTCTACCTCGGTCACACCGACTTTTGACCGACGAAGCTGGCTCAACAGAAATTCCAGTTTATTAGCCAATTCTTTTGGAGTTTCGTCCTTTAGATGATCCCCTGTGGAGCACACAAACTTGCTTCTATAGTCGACTTTTTGGCCATTTTCAAACTCCAGAGTTTGACTATCAAAACCAAGGCTTGTTTCTTTTTTTGTACGACCACATAAAGGGTTGGGCTTGTTAAAATAGACAGCTGGAGATACCTTTTTAGGGTTATCTTCGGCAACATACCATTCCTCGAAGAACTCCACTTTGAACTTACAATAGAAGCTTGCTAGTGAGAAGCCGGGTACCTTCGACGCCCCCAGACTTTCATAGTCAGATATAGTTATTGTATTGGTAAGAACTTTCCAGGATTGCTTACTTAGATTCGGTTTCTTAACTATTTCCGGTGTAAACTTTTCAAAAGCAGACTTACAGCGATCGACAGCTTTTCTGATACGTACGTTAAAATTTCCACTGTTTACTAGAGTTTTGAGCCTTCTATCTGACGTGTAAGTCCTTTGGTAGGTTCTGCTTACTGGCTTTAGTACGACCCCATTCTCAATAACTTCTTCAAACTCAATACCATTGCCCTCATGCCGGCAACTATTCCACTCTTCATAGGTCCACTTGCCTCGACAAGCAGTTGCTGATGCTTGTTCCATCAAGCCCATAAATAGAGCGATACTCAATATTTTCGCGATCATCGGGATCTCCTAAAACCAAGGTGCATGGATTACAAAGAGCTCATATTTCGCTCTTTTGCGTGCGGGAGGCCAGAATATAAACGAAACAGTTAGTATAGTCAATATGCCCTACCAATGTATTTTCAACTTCTCTGATTACCTCGTATTTTTAGACTGTTACGGTTACCTTCTTTGAAACAAATCGCCCAGCGTTACCAGGAGATGGGGAAAACCTTCCTGCTTATCAGTGATTTCAGCGTACCGCTCTTCTCAAGCAAGCTTTCGAAGTGAGGTCGCTTGCGACTCACTTCCCCACCCGAGCCTCAACTACAGCCTTTTCTCGCTCAAGCCTTGATACATCCTTGGCCAGCTCCTTGACTTCAGCCTTTAGCTCGCCATTCTCTGATAACAAACGATCATGATTTTCCTTAAGCGTCTCGAACCTAGCATTTGATTCTGCTGCTTCGATCTTTGCTGATGATGCGGCATCGGTAGCCGTATCGATACGATCGCGGAGCTTTTGGTTTTCCTCTTGCTGGGTGGAGAGCTGCCCTTGGGTGGTTTTAAGCTCCACTTCAAGCTCGCCGCGCTTTCTCTTTTCCCAATCAAGCCCATCTTCAAGGCGCGAAATCTCATCTGCTGATTGTTCGAGATGGCTTTCGAGTTCTTCGATCCTGGCTTTTAGATCTTCCTTGGCTTTCGCAAGCGCGACTTTGATCTCATTGGCGATGGCGTTTTTAAGGCCTGCCGAGAGCGTATCCACATAGCTGGCGTCGGCCTTGTTGTCTTCGCCGTGACGCCAGGCGTTGAGGTGGGCGGTGATTGTCCCAAATGATCCGGTGCCGAGCTCGGCTCTGACCAGCCTCACGGTTGGGTTGATGCCCTTGTTGCGTAATTGAGCTGCGACAGCTGCCACGTCTTCAAAGCTGATTCCGGTTCTCATATGTAACGTAACTCCATAATGTATCATAACGATACGTTATGTTATGATATAAGCATGCAGAATTGTCAAGGCTTTTGTCGTGAAAGGCCGGTTGTGACTGGGTTGAGGGCTAGTTGCTCCTAGAGGGTTCGGTGGGTTGTTATGGCGAGGTTTTGGCGCAATTTAGAGATTGCATAAATATACTACGTCATGTTAGTAGTAGTTTAGTTTAATGGAGGTAGCGACATGACTAGACCAGAACGGCACTTAGAGGGAAACCTGATTGAGCTTTTTAGAGAAACTACCAAGGAAGAACCGACTACCGACGATGACACCGAATCCGTATGCGATTGGGATTTGGAGTCAACGGGTGGTGTACTATCGATGCGTGAGTAAAGCTCTTCTAGGATCAGCTCCTAGGAGAACTCCAATAGCTAAAATCTAGCGATCGTCCTCACCTTGAGAGTTTTGTCAGGAGACGCCTGGCATGATGCGCTCAGACTATTCTGTCTTTTTAGAAAGCTCACTGTAGTAACCTTTGTCCTCAAAGAGGTTTTTTAGGGTGGGCTCGATGCCTCCTTCAATCACCTTTATATCGCGAAGGCCAAATCCTATTAGGACGCCAATATTTAGCATTATTCCCATCATTAGAACATGAAACCATAGACCTTCATTTCCAAAAATAGCACTTAGAGCTACCAACAAAACTGAAAATAGAGGTATATCTACAAAAATCTTTCTCATGGAATAGCTACCTTTCCTGGGTCAGGTTTTGGCTGTGGATTTACCGGGGGCTTAGGCCTATAATACTCCTGAAAGACCTCGCCTTGGTGCCTCAAGATCTTAGACTTGATTTGCTTTGCATCGTTCCTATCTCGGATTTCTCTCTTTAAGAATGATTCTATTTCGGACCAGCCTCTTTCGCTAGGGACGATTGGAACTCCGTGAATACGCCAATTATCGCCCCATATTTTCATGATCGTACCACCAAGCAAAGCCGCAAGAAATTCATCATTTGTCAAGGAGTAGTCTGATTCTCCATGAATCACTGAGCACCACTGTCGATCATAGAAGACTGTTGGGTGATTTCCATTCCAGATAGCCCTTTGCTCCCCGCATTCATAGACTATTATCCCTGGCCCGCCTCCGCCAGGCCCGATAGGTTCTCCTCCAGCACTTCCACTACCCCGAGGAACTATGAAAACAGTATGCCCTTTTTATCCAGGTATTGGCTTATCGAGCTTAATATCAGCCTTATCATTGCCCTTACCGTTTTTCTGAGCCAATTGAGCCTTTAAAATTTCTTTTTGGAGATCGTAGCCATGCTTGGTCTTAAGAAGTTCAAGTTCTTTGTCGTACTTCATTTCTTGTAAAGTAATCTCTTTTTGCATATCTAAGTATGTAGTAAATATATAGGTTGCAGCGGTTCCTGCAGCCAAGGCTACCTTTCCCACAGCTTTCATGCATTTTGTAGAAGACATACACGCCCTACCAGCCCCCAATATAAAAGGTATAACCTGGATCGCCTGCTTATCAGCAGCAAACTTATGCTCCACATACCCAAGCATAGACACGTCGGCAGCATAGAACATGTCCTGCCCAACCTTGCCAAGGTGAACACCGACGACTTTTCCGTCTTTCAAAATAGGAGATCCACTATTCCCAGGAACAGCTGGAATACCGTGAGCAAAGACACCATCCTGAACGGTGATCTCACCTTCAACATCGACATTAAGAAAACCGTACTGAGCTGAATACTGGGTGTTGCCCTTGCGATCCACCATCGAGATTGGACTATCTACGGTAAGAACTTCAGTTTCGAGTTCGAGATACTCCCAGATGTAGCCATCGACTTCGAGTCGTACCACATCAGACTCCGGGTAGCCTTCGGTGACCGCTATGTGCCAGGGGAGTATGAAACAAATCTGCCGATAGATTAGTATAATGTTTGCGCGGTAGTGAAACTGTGATTCACCATTAGAAATTCCACTTTTGATCGAGAAGCTTGAGAAAAAATCTGTTTTCAATCGTTCAGGGGTGGGGTCTCGATATGCTGCTAGTTTTGGTCCGAAACCAGCACTCAACTAGAAATCTGAGCGCACACCACCATTCCCAATGATATCAGGATAGCAGAAAAGTAGCTTGTTTTATAGGTTCAAGTGAATCCGTAGATCGCAATAGCGCCCTTGCCGAAAAATCCATAGTGTTTCACTCGCCAACCCACATCCGAAACTCCCCCTCCCGCGAATCAAGATGAACAAAAGTCGAATAGATCCCAATCCCCTTAAACCCCAACAGATAAGCCTTCGAGATAAGGTTCATGATCTCATCATCTGACCACCCCCAAGTAGAGATGTCGGTTGCCCTACCAAGGATGTGCTGAGATTTTTCAGAGCTCCCAGCTAGGGCTCTTATAGGTCAGACAGCGAATCCAGCTATTGTCGGTTAAGTAGGAGCTGTTGCCGCCCCCACTCACCTAAAAACGTTACCTTCAGCTATTTTTCAATACCATTAAACACTATCCCTAACAGCTGAATGCATACCAGACAAGTCAGGTGGCAAGCAAAAATTCGTGGTGTTTTCTTCTATGCTTTCAAGAATGAATTCCAATCCCGCAATCTCGTAGTCTTCCCACAGAAAGGCATCAAAATCGAAGTCCTCTTGACCTTCACAAAGGTACCAAATCATATCCTGCGCCAAGTTAGAAAGATTCTCTTTCATGGAGGACTCCTTTGTCTCGAAGTCTAACTCCGTATGACTTTGGCCGTGCGCTACTGAGTTCAAGCCTAGGGCGACTATGAACGCTTTTGACATATCCTTCATACTAAACTCCTTCCAATTTTTAAGCTCAAATTCTTGAAAAACATCACTCGGTACGATTCAGTTTTAGCAATGGCTCGGATACTAAAAAATCACATAGGCAAAATCCGCATAAAAAATAAACGGGCCAAAGTATAGAATCGGTATCCTATAATAAAGACGAGGGTTGTTTACTAATGTTGCAATTGGATCGTCATGACATTCACTTTTTTTAGGAATCGACTCCTCAAATAAAGTGACTGGCTAGAACAAAACTGTGTGGGGCTTCGTAGTGGCTGCTGAGGCAGCAACCACTTATGTGCAGTGATGAAAGACGCTGAGTGTGAAATTAGCACTCAACTAGAAATCTGAACGGACAATACCATTCCCGATGATATCAGGATAGCAGAAAAGATGTTTTTTTGCGGTTCAAGTGAATCCGTAGATCGCAATAGCTGAGACCGGAGGGTTCACCCATGAATCCTCGAAAACTTGGGTGACATTTTGAAATTGGTGGATAATCGAAGATCAAGCTATGAGGAAATCGATTTTTGAATTTCAACTGCCGAAAGTAACTTTAAAGTGAGTTTCGCCAGTAGAGATTCCGCAATTGAGCAAGGTATTTCGAGAGCCTCGCCAGATTATCATGATCGAAGGGGTGGGCTTCTTACTTGTTGTAGTCTAGCGTGTCGCCTTGGCTTCCAAAAAACATCTGTTTAGTGATCACTTCTGAAAAGTGAATTCGGAGGGAGAGGAATGACGAATCTCGCAAAAAGTTAGTTATAAGGTAGCTACCACACACCACTCATCGAATTTGCTCGCAAAGGTGGGGTAGAGTACGGTCAGCGAAGACAGTTCTTGAAATCCTAATGGCGGAAAAACGTCTTTAGCTACTTCTTCACAACAAATGACTTGACTACGATATCATGGATTGCTTGATTACTACTCATCAACGATAGAATCGAAAGAACACCTAAACTTGACTTTAAAAAGTATCGCACACCGGCTCTCAGAAATCCCAATTTTTTACCGTTCTCTCGAATTACTTCGAGCTTCATTAGTTTATGGCCGAGCGTGCCTCGAAAATAACCGACTAAGATAGGTTCATATAAAAAAATTACAAACAACATCATACCAAGAAAAACCTTACCGTGAAGCTCCCCAAAAGTGCTGGACAAATCTAACTGAACGGCCTAATTCACCATAGTGAGGAGAATTACCGTGACTCAGAACAAACGAACCAGACC
>NZ_FWZT01000036.1 GCF_900177345.1 Pseudobacteriovorax antillogorgiicola | reverse complement strand
AAGAAGGAGTTTTTGGAAAGAGACTGCCCATGAGTGATATCAGGGCCTATCTTAATTTTTGTCTTGATTTGTGACACCCTTGCTCGGACAGGACAATGGAGTAAGGCTGAATGTTTCACGATGTCTTGTCTAGCTCGTCCCATGGTGGCAATCTAGCAGAACAAGCACTCACGAGCCAAAGACATCGCATGGGATCAAACGTCTTTAGCTAGCGCCTCGATTTCTTCGACAGAGAGCTTTGTCGCTTCCGCAATAAGCATCTTATCGAGGCCTTTTTGAAGTAGTGCAAGAGCAATGGCTCGTTGAGCTCTAGTCTCGCCTCTTGCTTCGCCTCTTGCTTCGCCTCTTGCTTCACCCCTTGCTTCGCCTTCAGCAATCCAATTATCGATCTTTTTAGAAAGCATGATTTCAACCTCGTCCAAACTTTTCACTTTAATGGAAGGATCTCTTTCCTCCGCACGAGTCACGGCAGTTACATATGCTATGAATGCTTGCGCAATATCAGCAAACTCAGCAGAACTTTCCAAAACCCGTTTTAATAGCAAAAACGTCGTGTATAGATTCTTCTGGTCCGCTTGCTCTAGAGCAAATATGGGTGCCACAAGATTATCTGAGCTGATGTCGTCATCGCTCACAGGCACACGTTTTTCATCAAGAAGGAAAAACTGGATCTCGGGCTGGTACGGCTTCAAAGCATCAGGACAGTCAGGATGCAGCAAATCAGCCATTGAGACGCCTGCCTTCCACTCCTTTTCTCCATTATATAGCACTAAAGGCAGCACAGGTGGTAGCTTATCGGTTATTTTTCCTTCTTTCACAAGCTGTAGAAATAGCAAGTTGACGTAGGCTAGAATTCTAACTGGCATGAATCGATCTACGGAACTCTGGAACTCAAGAAATAAGATAATGTAGAGGTCTCTATCATGCCACTTAGCCTTCCAAATGATATCTGATTCACGCTTTCTGAGCTTTTTCGTGACAAACTTAGGGCTTAGTGTATGTAGGCTGTCCCAATCGATATCATTGACCCATGGCTGCTTGACAAAGTTGACCAGCAAGTCCCTGACCATCTTTGGGTAGGAAAATAGCTGGGTGTAGGCCGGATCAAAAGGGGTTGGCTGTGAATCGCTGCCCTTATATTTTGACATAGTTTCTCCAGGACTCTTAGGCAAAGACTTAAGTTAATGTTATTAAGGAGTAAATGCCATAATAAAGGCGAATATGAGATCTTAGATTTTGTTGAAATAGGGGATTGTTGGTCGGAAGTCGCGTAAAATCGAAGCGTTTCAATATGATCTGGATAATCTTCACCAAGTTGTCATCACAGATGGTAATAATCTAACGCTCAGAGTAATTTATAACTTTCGTGGTCAAGTACTTAGTGAAGGAGAGCAAGCGATTACCATCGCTAAAAGCTATGATGGGCAAGGAAATCTAGTTAATACCGTTGACGGCAAGGGATTGATCACTGCTAGGGTCTATAGCTTAGACAATGCATTGCAGCAGGTGATAACTCCACTGCTGGAAAAAACTAGCTACACCTATGACCTCAATAGCAAGGTCAACGGCATCACCGATCCTCACAACCACACCCATCGTAAGATCCATGTTGAGCTGGGGCGACTGATGCAAGATATTCGGGTCTTAGGTTCGGCAAGTGAATATAGGAGCCAAGGCGAATCCGCCAGCTTTAGCTACAGCAAAAACCAACCCCTAGAAAAGATCAGCTACAGCAATGGCACCGAGGTGAACTATAGCTACGACAATTTCAATCGCGTTCTAAGCATCGTCAACCAGAAAAGCGATGGCAGCGTAATCAATAGCTTTAGCTATCAATGCCACTGGTTTAGGCTGAAGACTCTTCGTGCCACTGCCTTCGAGGGATTTTCAACCTATCGTGTGGCTTCGGCCTTTTTTAATTGCTCTTGGCTCTCGCCTTCCTGAGCGCTTCTTTAGTGGCTGGCTAATTATTGTCGCTAGAATGTATTTTTGTAGATTGTCCAGATTTGCCAATGAGCCTAACGATGACATCTTGCTGCGGTATGCACGTTCAGTGTCTGAAAATTTCTATTTGGGCGTGTACATAGGATCAAATCAAGATCTCGTTTTTGGTGGTTCAAATTTTGCCACACATGGTGATAGCTCAGCTAGATATGGAGTTTCAGGATCTTTTACTCTTTCTACCTATGGACAAGTTGAAAGCTCAATTGGAATTGATCTTGGTCAAAAAGAGTACTCAGATGACTATGATGGATTATAACGATATTTTTCACTTTATCCATTTTTTGAATTGAGGTTTGATACGTCTCCAAGTCTTCAGGCCTATGGATCTATTGGGAGATCGATCGTTCCAGGACTTCCAGAAGATATGAAAGAGGAAGTTAGTGATTTTGTTCTGGCGGTAGGCATCAGCTACAGGAATTTGATTTTTTAGAGCCCTTGCTAAATGATTTAAGGCTGTGATGGAAATTTTAACATGATGAGTTTCCTTGTGGGTAGCGCACAAGATATATGTGCGCTGCCCATTTCTGATGTTTTTTCCTAAGGCACACAGTGCTGCGCAAGCTAGGTATAAATGGTTGCCATACCTTTAAATATATTGCGCAGCACCTCAATGATACAGGTTCCAATTCTCGTCTTGAAGGTCTGTTAACCTAGCTGATTTAAAGCTAGGCAGCCTTTCTCTGTTTCGGGGCTATAGCAGCATTATACTGTTTGGAAGCTTCCTTAATTCCATCAAAATACGACTTATAGCTGCTCTTTATCGTTCCATTCAGCTCATCGCACATTTTTTCGCATTGCTTCACAACATCAACGATATCCAAGATATTGAAAACAACATCGACCACGGACATAACGACTGCTACAACTGTTACGAACTTTCCTACTGCATCCATCGCTTCAAATGCAGTGGCTTCGACTTCTTCAACAGGAAGGCCGGCTGCCTCCGCTTGTGCTTTGATTGTAGCATTTGCAATTTTAAGCTTGTAGAACATGATGGCAATGGCGAAGTTTTGGACCAGTGATAGCTCTGTTTTCGGGTAGTTTAAGCCTTTAAGGACATCCATAAACTGTTTTACGTCTGCGTCCGATCTTGAGCTTAAATTGAGTTTGTCGAGGGCATCATAAACTTTATTAATTTCATCGCTATTATAGACAATCCGTGCTGATGCCGCATATTTTTTGAAATTTGCTGCATCCAAAATGGTGTTTTTTTCTACCTCTGCCATAAATTGCATTAGGTTGCCTCGGCATGTCTTAGTATCCAATCCCTTTGGAGCTTTGGACGCTATGAGATTGTTGTTTTCCTTGTATTTTGCAACGTAGTCGGCAACATTCTTGTTAATTTTTTTCGATATATCTGTATCTACAGTCGCCAGCTTATCGTTCAGTTCTTTTGACTTTGAAGAAATTTCTTTCCTTTCTATAAGCTCTGCGGCTTCTAAAGCCGCAAATGCAGCCATACTCATACCAAAGGACCATATTGCTGAAACAGCTGCAGCATCTGCAGCAATTTGGGTCGCATCAGCTGCAATGGTCAGATCGCGAACCTTGCATGCTAAGTCGTTGAGGGTAGCAAACTCATCATTGATTGCGGTGTCTGAATCAAATTGACCTAGATTGACGAATAGACTATGTTCTGCAATTAGCTTATCAATGTTTGCATCACTTTCAGTTTCCCAAGTTGACATATAATTGAGGTAGGTTATTAGATCGGTACTGCTCATGATTGTATCCTTCTTGTTAATAATGGGCCTTGCATTAGCAGGATTCGGTTATTCCTAATCAAACGTTAGACGCGAAGATTTGAGGTACTCAAGAAGGGAAGGTAACTTTTTTTTGGATCGCTAGTCGAAAGGCATACCACCCCAAATTTGTTCATAAAACTCCAAGGTCGACAAGATTTTGATCAACAGTGGGTTCTTGTCAGACTATTGAATCAAACATCGAAGTATTGAACCCACTTGAATTTCGAACCCGCTAAAAAATATGTACTATCTAGGTGGGTCATGAGCTCCCGGTTTTTCTGATTTCGATTGGAACCGGCTATATCGATACTTATTCCGGTCCGAGTAAGTTTTCAAGAGCCCGCGAAATCCCTGGTCTTGGAAATCTGAAGTGTAAATAGAAGCCGTGGTATGGGGCGCACCAAGCCATTTATCCTATTTTCGACTGGGATGTGGTTCCGATAGACTCGATCTCACAGGGGTTCCAGCTGAAAAATATTGAAAGACATTGTTTTCGACTACTGTCCAAAAGTTTTCGATCCGTTCTAATGGGTTAAGGTTTCGGCTTGAAACGGTGGAGGTGCGAATGTCTCTACCATGACTTGGAATCGAGGGGGCCTGGGCCCCCTTATATTAGTTCTTTCTTAAGATGCAGTGAGTTTTGTAAGAAGAGCCATCCGCCGGTGGGTTAGGGATAAACTCTTTAAATACCTCTAGAGTGCCAAGGCTAATAGTTTCAAAGACTATCGAGTCAAACACACTGAAGATATAGCCGTGGTTGCCATTCTCGTTGGCCCAAAGCTCACTTTTGCCAATCCACGAGGTGTCAGTCGAAATTTCCGCTAGTTCCTTGGAACAATGGGATAAGTTCCGAACGGCATCGTTTGCTTCTCTCCCTAGCTCAATGATGCTACTTGCGAAAAGTGAAGGGCTTAGAGCGGATAGTAACAAAGCAGATCCAAGTAAGTTTCTCATTTTTTTCCCTTTTGAAGTGGGTTGATATTTGACGGCTTACCTATGGCTAAGCCATAGGCTTGCTCGGAATAAAGACAGACTACGGAGCTTTTCAATCGTTCATTGATACCTGACAACTATAGGTATCCCAGGTGAGCTCCTGAGAAACATGACTGGTTTTCAGAATCAACATCTGGCCTCGACCTGTAATAATATCTCCCTGTCTGGCATCGCCAACTATGAGATAGGTCGTCACGGTTGCTTTAGGGCTGTGGAAGCGGTCTAGGATGGAGGCATCGGTTACAGTGAGGTGATTGTCTCTCCATTGACTCACACAGCTAGATAACTGGGCGTTCAGTAGAATATTGGCAAGTTCTACCGAGCTAAGTTCTTCATCTGGTGGGTTTGAGTTTGTTGTAAAACTACCAGAATATGAAAGTTGGGGAGCAAGGCCTATCATAAGGGCAATCGCAGCAAAATATTTCATTTAAACCTCTTGATACGTCATCAATCTTGGACAAGGCAAAACTAGTTGTACCAGCGCCTAAGTTCAAACATAATGTGCCCGCCTGTTGTCTGAAGACAACGCTATGGATAGGAGAGGGACTCTTGGAATATATTAGCTTCTTGATCGAAATGTACTCGCAAAAAAAGAATAGTAACCCTAGATATTCTAAGAGAGCCTTTGCAAAGGACCTTGGTATCGATCAAGGGTTTCTAAGCCATTTGCTTAATGGAAAGCGGAAACTATCCCTCCAAAAGGCCCATGAGATCTCGGAAAACCTGGACCTTTCCCTTCGGAGTGCTAACCAATTCATCGGTTTAGTCCGTGCTGCTCATATTTCAGACCCGGAAAAAAAAGAAAAGCTCTTAGCAAGCTTAAACAAAAGTTCAATAGTTGAAACCTCACCCACCTGAAGGAGGGTGATTCTTTTCCACATCCTTATCAGGATGCTTCCAAGCTAAAGACGCCCGTACCTAACGCCTTGTCTAGAATATTACGGGATGCATTGGTGTCTGCATCCTCTTTGTGGTGACATATTTCACATTGGAACTCAGCTTGGCTTTGCCTGTTTTCCTTTGCTCTGTGACCACATTTATTACAGGTCAGTGATGTGTATTTAGGATCACAGTATATGATTCTTGCCCCACGTTTTTTAGCTTGCCACTCAAGCTTTTGCGCAAAATCATACCATCCTTCACGAAGGATAGCTCTATTTAAGCCCGATTTCTGCGCAACCATCTTACCTGGATTATCTATCGTTCCTTTAGAACTCCTACTCATGTTGCGAATCTTCAGGTCCTCTAGGGCTATTACAGCGTGGTTTTTGCTGAGTCTAACCGCTTCTTTCCACAAAGAATCCATGCGTATATTTGTAATCTTCTTATGAAAACGAGAGATTTTTCTCTTAGATTTATACCAGTTGATTGAATATTTCGTTTTTCGAGAAATCTTAACTTGCTCCCTTGCGATCTTTTCTTCTAGTTTTTTAATCTTTAGCTTAGGAAGATCGAAATGATTGCCGTCGCTAATCGCAATAGATTTTGCGATACCACGATCTATGCCGACATGTGTTCTCGATTCGTGGGATAGGCCATCATACTTGTCACCGACATCACACAAGATTGAGACAAAGTAACTGTCGCCATCTTTTGTAATCGTTAGCGACTTAACTTCACCTTCCATATCTCTGGATCTTATGAAGCGTATAGGATCTTTCATCTTTGGAAGATTGATATGTTTTTCAAGTACTTGAAAATTACCCTTGGGATTCTTTTTGGTTCTTCCTTTTGGTATTTTAACACCAGCTCTTTGAGTTTTTTTCTTTTTTTTTGGAAAAGAGCCTTCGCCTTTAAAAAATCTTTGAAAAGCGGTATCAAGATGCCTGAGAGAGTATTGCAATGCTTGACCAGGAACGTCTTTGAACCAGGGAAATTCAGACTTCAAAGCCTTCAGCTCTGCCGCCTGGTAATCATAGTTAATACTGTGATATTTCTCCCAGGACTTTATATCACTCTTGTCTAGTTTTGATCTGATTTCAAGAGTCGCAAATGATCTAGCTTTTTGTTCTTTGCAGTCGATCATCTTGCGTTGTTCAAGAGCAATATTATACAAACACCTACAAGCACCGATCCACTGATTTAGTACATCTTTTTGTGCCTTGTTTGGTTTCAATTTGTACTTGAAATACTGCATCGTTTTCTCTTACATTGCATCTGTCGTTAAATATATCTGGTGTTACTACATGTCAAGCGATTTAAGAACTGGAAGACATTGTATGTTTTTGATGCATGTACATCTGGTGTTTGTTGCAAAATATCGTCGAAAGGTTTTTACAAAACCAATACTCGACGATTTAGAAACTATCTTCTCCAAGGTATGCAATGACTTCGAAAGCGAACTAGTTGAATTTGACGGTGAACATGATCATGTCCACCTGCTAGTTCATTACCCACCAAAAGTCTCTGTCTCAAAGTTGGTTAATAGTTTGAAAGGAGCTTCGTCTCAAAGAATCAGGAAAAGGGGTTATCCTTCAGTTCAACAAGCACTATGGGGTGGAAGTCTATGGTCTCGCAGTTACTTTGCTGGCTCATGTGGCGGCGCACCTATTGATGTCATTAAGAAGTACATTGAGGAGCAGAATACTCCTAACTGAAGATTTGTTCACCTCCGCTTACGCTGCGGATCACAAACGCCTATCCATCCTGCACCTCAAGGAGTAGGTTTTTCGGCGATTTCAGATAAAAAAACCTTAAGCCAGTCAGCCTTTGCAGTCATATCAAACTGGTACTATTACGCCATATTAGAGATGACTTTTAAAACGGACTTTTCGTCCCATACTTCGGACATCGCTAAGAAGCTTGGTATTTCTGTTCTTGAAGCCGAGCTCGCCATAGAGAGGCTCCAAAATCTAGGTCTATTAACAAAAGATGCTCAAGGGAAATGGCAGAAAAGCAAAGGCAATATCTCTGATTTAGAAATCGCATCTAGACCGGGTACGGATAGGCACGTTCAAATCCTTAACAAAGCTAGCAAGGCGATCCGAGAACAGGATTTCAACATGCGAGAGTTTCATTCCGTTACGTTTTGCATCGATAAAAGTTTTCTTCCTGATGCAAAAGAGAAGATTAGGCACTTCTTGGAGGATATGAATTTACTCCTAGAATCCGGTGCTAGGGAGGAAGTATATGAGCTTAGTGTGGCCTTGTTTTCCCTTGAGAAGAACTGAGCTGTTTATCATCGGGCGATTCCAACAAGGACGAGATCTGGAGTCAGGTCTATCGCCAGCTCACAGCTCCATACAAGTGGGTAAGTAGAATCGGCTAGGTTTTGTGAGGCGTGTTATCCTAGTGACTTATCCAGAATTCGATGCCAAGTTTTTGAGACTCCGCCAAATACAGCTCTATTTGTCTCTTTATCCCAGTGGCTTATGCGATTTCGTTAGTGCACGATCGAGTGGGTCGATTGAATTATTATAGGGTAGTTGATCTATCCTTGTTAAAGCGGGAGAGCAGCGATGGAATGTGCAGCGATATCAGAAGACCATGTGGTCGTTAGGATTCTAAGGTACGATGATTACTACTCATTATTTTTCGAAGATATGACAATTTTGTCGATTCCCTATAAGCTTCTTGACGAGCCAGCCCTTGGTGAGCGGCTGTCGATCCTCCGGAGCCAGGAATACGGTTTTGTTATGACAATCCGATCCGAACAGCGAGAGCTCAGTCTCATCTGAAATAGGGGCGAAACGATCCCCTTCTCCCCTTCCACATTGTCCCTCGTGCGGATAAGTTCCTGATTTAAAATTCCCTAAAACTTGCTACAACTAGGAAGGTTTAATTGCTTAAGGATTTGGCATTATGGAAGCGATAGACGACTGCCGGCAACGGGTATTCAAAAAGCTGTGGACTCACTACTACGATCTCGTTCCCTATGCACCGAAAATAGAGGCTGACTTTAAGGCTAAGAAAGATGCTTGGATCGAAGATCATGTGGCCTACCGAACCCTTCCGGGAGAAAACACAGGCAAGCATGTCCTTCAGGAAGCTTTCGAGGCGTTGGGATATAAGAGAGAAGATGACTACCACTTCGAAGAAAAGAATCTCGACGCATTTTGGATGTCTCCCCCTGATAATCAAGGTGAGAGCTACGAGGCGTCCCCCAAGATTTTTATCTCAGAGCTGATGGCCGAAAAATTCAGCCAAGAGTTTCAGGATACGGTCCATGAGATCACTAAAGAGGTCCGCGTCTCACCACTACCCGCAATTCGTGACCTATTGGCTAAGGTTAAAGCTGGGGATGAGAGCGCAAAGGATGGCTTAGTTGATCACCTCACTGCCTTGCTAACGGAAGGGCCCGCATGGTCTCGACCTTCAAAAGGGCGATATCACATTCTCAAGTCAGAAAGTGATTATGCCGCCTGGACTTATTTGTTTGGTCATCAGATCAACCATTTCACTGTAAGCGTCCACCTTATGGACTCATTTTCAAGCATTCAAAGCTTGGGAGAGTATCTGGAAGGGGAGCTTAACATTCCCATGAATCATTCGGGAGGTCTGGTGAAGGGAACAGCTGAGATCAAACTTGAACAAATAGCGACGATGGCAGTCAAACGCCCTTTCACGTTTCAAGATGGGATTGAAGACGTTAGTTATGGGTTCGTCGAATTTGCAAAGCGCTATCCCTTAGAAGGTCGGTCTGACGACCACAAGTGGCAGTCATATTACCAGGGGTTTGTAGCGGCCAACGCAGACAAGATTTTCGAGTCAACTTACAAGTAATCAATCGATCGTTTTTTGCCCTTTCAGTTCCAGTTTTTCTGGGCTGTGAGGGACTATTGGTAATGCTTAGTCCAAAAATTGCTCTTTAGCCTTTAGCTACTGTGTTGCTGCTGTTCCTCTTGCTGTTGTTGAGGTTGAAGAATGTTATACAAGTTACTGTTTTTATTAGTTCTAGCTAGCTCATGCCAATCCACCAGCCGAGATCCTTTTGCTCGTCATACTGTCGAAGACTTAGACGAAAAGTATCAATCTGATCACGCCTACTGTCGCAAACATCGGGCGACTCGTGGTTTCCGGCGCTGTATGGTGCTGAATGGCTGGCATCCTGGAGAGGTCCGCTACAAGCAGCCTCGTCGTGGCTCAAAGCAGTCGTTTTAGGCGAGGCATCCGCTTGGAGCTCCGAACGGAGCGGGTCTGCCCCTCCTTGGGCTCAGTTTTGCTTTACAAACCACCCATCTCAATTTTTTGTTTTCCTCTAAAGTACTATAATAATTGCAGTATATAGAAATGCTTAGGTATTTTGTTCAGTAGGCCGATACTGCCTTTGAGAGATTACGAGGGAAATTAGGGGAACATCATGTTAAGACTTACGGGTCTCATCCTGATTCTAGCAGGGGTGAGCGGTTGTGAAGGCAATGCCTTCAATTCGGCTAGTGCTACGCGGGAGCCAGTAGAGGAACAACTTCCTATCAGAACCATCGATGCAGTGGTCGCGGATTCGACATTAGATGTTGAAGCCCAAGGAGCCTTGCTTGATGTCTGCGACGATCCAAATCAAATCAAAACGTTTCGGCAAGCTTTACCATTTCCACAAACGGCCAACTGTAACTTTGGTCAGGGCTTAAATATGCCTACCGCAGCTGGAGTGATGACAGCCCACGAAAAACAAACAGTCAGCATCGAGCTACCCCAGCGGTCGGTGGTGTGTTCGGTTGATTTGAAATCAGCCAGTGCTGACCTGCTGTACGACGACTACTTCTTTGTAAATCTCAACCAAACTATTCTGGTTGCGTCTGAGCTGGGTTGGGCTCAATTTTTCGATAAAGCCGGAGACCTTATTTCTTGGAATTGGGATAAGGTCAAGGGGCAAGCTCACGCACAGGTGGAGCAAGACCCAAATCTATACGGCGTCCAGTACTGCTTGGCCGATGAAGCCTGTCAGGTGCCCGGTCATGATGAACAGGGTTCTTTTGCGTTGAATCTCGACATGAAGAAAGTACCAGTCTTAGCGGAAAGGCTGGCAGAAGAGAAAGTTTTATCATTCGATGTGATTGCCACA
Organism: Pseudobacteriovorax antillogorgiicola; assembly: GCF_900177345.1. Taxonomy (NCBI): domain Bacteria; kingdom Pseudomonadati; phylum Bdellovibrionota; class Oligoflexia; order Oligoflexales; family Pseudobacteriovoracaceae; genus Pseudobacteriovorax; species Pseudobacteriovorax antillogorgiicola. The sequence continues at coordinate 28,775 of NZ_FWZT01000036.1, read as the reverse complement.
GGAGATGACGATCCTGATGACTGCGATCACTCGGATCTCACGTTAAACGTGAGTATTGAATATGTTGCGATACCCTAGCCCCCGACAGGGTTGATGCATGGTCGTTTTTTTCCGATGCCAGGTCATGAGTATGGCCTGGCCCTTTTCGTTTGTGACTCATTTCTTTTTTAGAATTCAAGCTCTATAGTAGAGCCTCACTTAAATTGGGAGGGTCTTATGGGGACACATTGTTCAAGTGAAGTTGTTGATTCAGTTGGCCTGGTAAAGCTACACTCAGGTAAGGTCAACGCCTTTTCTCACGATATGATCGAGGAGTTGCATCAAATATTCGATGATCATAGAGATAATGAGCAGGTTAAGGCGGTAATACTCACTGGCCAGGAAGGGATCTTCTCCGGCGGATTTGATCTTAAAGTGATGAAAGAAAGCCATGAGGCCGCCATGGCTCTCGTGAAGGCTGGAGGTCAGCTACTGACCAAGCTATACCTTTATGAGAAGCCCTTAATTATTGCTTGCTCAGGTCATGCTATGGCTATGGGAGCAATTATGTTGTTTGTGGGAGACGTTCGCTTAGGAACCCAAGGGCAATTTAAGATTGGCCTCAATGAAACTGCAATTGGCATGACTCTACCAAAGCTGGCAGTGGCTCTAGCCAAGGATAGAATTTCTCCGGCAATGTTGACCCGAGCGGTGGCTATTGGTGAAATCTTTAGCCCTGATGAAGCCCAAGAAGCAGGCTATCTTGATAAGGTCGTCGTGCCTCAAGATCTTGAGCAGACTGCGCTAGCCTATGCGATGCAGATTGGAAACAATGTGCAGCTTCATGCCTTTGCTGCCAATAAAAGGCGGCTTCGGGAAGTGACATTGGAATCCGTCGCCAACATCTGGGACTAGAACCCGAAAAACTCTTCGTTTGCTTCGTTACGCCAAGCCTACAAAATCCTCACGTACGTTTGTACACTGCGGTTTGGTATGCTTGCCAAGCCTTGCACCCGAAGTTTTTTCGGGTTCTTGATATAAAACTCTTCGTTTGCTTCGTTACGCCAAGCCTACAAAATCCTCACGTACGTTTGTACACTGCGGTTTGGTATGCTTGCCAAGCCTTGCACCCGAAGTTTTTTCGGGTTCTTGATATAAAACTCTTCGTTTGCTTCGTTACGCCAAGCCTACAAAATCCTCACGTACGTTTGTACGCTGCGGTTTGGTATGCTTGCCAAGCCTTGCACCCGAAGTTTTTTCGGGTTCTTGATATAAAACTCTTCGTTTTCTTCGTTACGCTAAGGCGTGGCGAAGCTCTAGCTTCTTGACCTTATTATTATTTGCTGAGTTAAAACTCTGTTGAAACCAAAACCATAACTTCTGAGTCAAAACGAAAGTTCTTGCTCCAAGCTTCTTTCATCTGAGCCATGTAGTATTCGTGAACGTGTGCGGTTGGGATGGGAGTGGGGTCGCCTTTGGCAAAAGCTCGTCTGGCCTTGGCTTGAAGAATCTTGAAATCATCCTCTTGCTGTCGACGAGCTACTGGGTCGATACCCTTCGTTGCTAGACTCATGTGTATCCTCGAATATATAAACGCTTGAATGAACGTGGCCATAGCGAAAGTCGTAGCGACCTTTGCCTTGCTCCTCGAATAAAGAGTTGCTCACCGCTTTCTTGTTTATCGCAAAGCGAAAGTAATTGCACCCTTCAACGTCGGGCTCGACATGAATATCATGATAATTCAAGCGATAAATGGAAATAGGATAGTAGCACTTATAAATGGCTTCCTTGGCAGAAAACAGAAGTGAAATATACTCAGAACGATCAAAATGATGCTTATATTGCCATTCGTACTGCGCCACCTCCCGCCTCGTAAGGATCACATCCCATAAGCTATCGGTTGCCCCACTCAAAAATAAGCGCTCTGAGTTGATACCCAAGCTGCGAACCTTGTTTCGATACGCAATGGCCGCTGAAACATAGCTCGATGTGTGGGTGATGGAGCCAACGATACTTTGAGGCCAACGGGGTGACAGATCGGAATTCTGGCCTACGATCTTTTCACCAATGAAGTTAGCTGCGATCAAGGCTTGTCTTGCACAATGGCGACCCGCTAGAAACTGTACCTGGCGACGCGCTGAAGCGTGCAGGAGACCATTGGGTAGCTGCCGGCAGTCATAGTTCTCAAGCTCTTCCTGAAAGCTGCTCGAAATGAGAGCCGATACGTGAAATGAACCATGAAGCGCGATCTTCGGATTACTGATAGATCTGATTGGCATAAGCTATTACGATTGTTGTTGACGAGATCCTATCTTATCAATATCTCATGGACAAATGGCCCGCAATCATCTTCGATGTAGTTAATAGAATTTAACTTCAATCTGGAAGCTACTTCACTCAATACCAATGTCATACTAGCTCTCCTTAATATGGAGCTTGCAGTCGTCCTGCTTGATTTGATGTTGCAGAAAGCCGCGGATCAATTTGGCGACCTGTTTCGGACTTTCATATTGGGGAGAATGCCCAATGTCCGAGAGAATATTAAGCGTGCTGCCTGGAATTAGTCGATGAGCTTCTTTGCCATAATCAGCAGGAAAGATCGCATCCTTTTCTCCCCAAATAATGTGTGTTGGTATTTGGAGTGACGGTAGCTGGTCATTAAAGAACTTCGGCTGAAATCGGGGGTCGTCTCGTGATTCCATATTTTCAAAGGTCTGCTCAACGAGAAGCCCATACCAATCATAGTTCTCAAGAAACTGATTAAAGTAGTATTGCTTCACAAAAGGGGGAACAAACGGCAGATTATAGAATGCTCGCCCCAAAAAATCTTCGAATTCATCCATGGTTTCGATTTGAAATAAAACCTCGCCATCAAGAATTTCGTCATAAATAGACGGAGCATCTGGGGTGATGACCCCTGCACAGCAAATCAAGCATAGGCTCTTGACCATCTCGGGATACTTCAATGCGAAGTCGATGGCCAAACCCCCTCCCATCGAGTGACCAATCAGGTGAAACTGCTCGATTCCTTGATCATCCATTAAGCCTTTAAGCCAGTCGGCCATAGATGTGAGTTCGTAGTTCAATTGGGGGTTCTTAAAACTCTTGCCAAAGCCGGGGATATCAGGAGCAAAAAAATGATAATCAGGCACCATATGCTGGGCTAAATCGAAGAGGTTATCTTTGGTATCCGCAAAGCCATGAAAGAATACGATGGTTTCTTTGCCAGGTTTGCGTTTTGTTTCCCAATAACAGATGGGGCCTTCTGGGCTATCGTAGATCCGCTCTTCTCCGCCGATAACAGCGCGGCGAAGGGATATATAGCGGGAGAAAATGTCTTCACCCCACTTGATTTTCTTGGACTTTGGAATCTGCTCAAACCAGCGCTCCAAAGCTTTTTCTGCAGTATCGCGGGGTTTATTTGGAATAGCATCATACAAGCGATTAGCAGACTTGGGGAGAGGCTGGAAAGTCATCACGTTGATTCGTTTAGACATACCATAAACAGAATCGAGAACTTGATCTCCCGTTTTGTTGACACGATCTTTAACGGTCTTAATGGAATTCTGCACCTGATCAAGCTTTGCTAGCATGGGCTTCCCCTTCAAGTCTTGGATTGATCCCATAGGTTTACCAAATGAGGCGGTCTTCAATCAAACCATTATGATAATATTGTACCTTAGCTCTTAAGATTTGGTCCCACATTTCAGTCCGTCCACTTTGAATCGGTAGCCATGGTAGTACCTCTAGGTTAATCAGCTGGTCTTGCTCAAATGACAATAAGCCTTGGTGGTTAAGGATCTTGTATCGGCCACCAGAGTAAATAACCACATGACGATTGTCGTCTAATAAAAGGCTATTACCGAAATGAGGAAGGGGCTCCCTAGGACTCCATGCAAATAGATCTACTAGGGTAGGAAGAATATCAGCCTGCTGGGCGAGTTTATCGGTCTTCATATTCAAATCAATCATTGGGTGGAAAAAAATGAGCGGCACCCTGAGGCTTCCGACTTCAGTTTGATACTCCGCATGTTCCGACTTAGATGTATGATCGGAGGTGATGACGAACAGAGTGTTGCCATACCAAGGCTGGCTTTTGGCATAACGAAAAAATTCCCTTAGGGAGTAATCCGCGTAGCCGATGGACTCATGAATCTCCAAGGTACCTTTGGCAAATTTGTTTTGCAAAGCAGGAGGGATACTATAAGGCTGATGAGAGCTAAGAGTGAAAACACTGGCGAAAAAAGGCTGCGCCATCTGACTCAACGTCTTGCCTGTAAACTGCAGGAATGGACCATCGTAAATGCCCCAATGGCCGTCATGGTCTTGATCGCTAGGATAATCTTGTGCCCCCCAGTAACGATCAAAGCCGAATCGTTCGGCCATCACATCAAAAAACATGGTTCCATTTTCTCCTCCGTGGAAAAAAGCTGTCTCATAGCCCTTTTGCTTGAAGAGTTTGGGAAGTGGGGTCAGGGAGTTTGTTTGGTAGCTTGAAGTAATGAAAGGTCTCTGCATCCAGGAGGGTATGCCGGCGAAAATTGAAGGCATGGCGTCGATTGACCGTCTGCCATTTGCTATATGGTAGGGAAAAAATGTTCCCTGTCGGGCTAGTTCGTCTAGGAACGGCGTGTATCCTCGTCGCTGATGAGGCATTCCCATATATTCGAGGTTGAAACTTTCCAGAATTATGATCAGAACATTGGTCTGTTCGGGAAGCGTAGCTTCATGAGGTTTGGCGAGTGTCGGTACCGCAGATAGCGCACCTTCCACGGATCGCCAGTTGGGGAAGTAGCTCTTAGCTTGAATTCCAGACTGGTTGTATGTCTTTAGTATCGTAAAGCTGCTATTCAAACTAAGATTTGCTAGCTGAGGTAGGTTGCTAAGATACGCATGGGCTGGAATCAAAGGTTTAATTTGCGAACCACCTCTGGCTCCCAAGATGGTAAAACCTAGAGCAATCAGACCCCAAAAAAAACGCTGCGGCCAGCTTAGAATCTCTGTGCGGCGTTGGTCCAACTGTCGATCAAGGGCCCACAAGACGATAAACATGAGAACGATCAGTAAGGAAAAGTGCCAGTAGTAAGCGGCTACCTGCCAAATCTGAGCTTGCATGTCCTGGGCAATATGAAATGAGCTAGCTGTAAGTCGCTTACTCGTGAACTGAAAGTACTCTATGTCGAATATGTTGAGGCCAATGAAAATACCGTTGCAGCAAACGAACAAAATTCTCATGATCCGTGGCTTCCATACCTCCGATCTCCAAGGCATCAATTGAACCAGGATATAGGGACTATTGATCAAGCAAATGGCGGCAAGGTCAAAGCGCATCCCTATGAGGAAACTAAATAGCACATCTTGGGGTGGTAATTCGTGATAGAGGTGGATGTTGTGTATATAAAATCCGATGCGGAGCAGACAATAGATTCCGATAAGAATGAGGAAACGTCCCACCAAGGCTGTCACTGAAGTCACGCCAGTTGCACTCCTTTTATCGTTTTAAGAAAGTTCGCTGTGACGGAAGCACGAAGTAAGGTGGTCATTCACCATGCCTGTAGCTTGCATATGAGCATAAATTGTCGTTGATCCCACAAACTTGAAGCCACGCTTCTTCAGATCTTTGCTGAAGGCATCCGACTCCTTGCTTGTTGCTGGCACGCTTTTGCGATTCCGGCGGCGAAAAATTTTGGGGCTACCATCGACGAAGCTCCAGTTGTATTCACTAAAAGAGCCGAACTCCGCTTGTATTTCTAAAAATCGCTGAGCGTTGTTTACCGCAGCCTCGATTTTTTTTCGATTGCGAATAATCCCTGCGTCAGCCATCAATTTAGCGATCTTATTGTCGCTGAATCGCGCCACTTTATTTACATCGAAATCTGCAAAGGCCAGACGAAAATTTTCCCGTTTCCGAAGGACGGTGATCCAGCTTAGCCCTGCCTGCATAGACTCCAAGGTAAGGAATTCAAACAGCTTTTGGTCCTCATAAACTGGCACACCCCATTCAAGGTCGTGATATTGAACATAGAGGGGGTCGTCCCCTGCCCACCAGCAACGATTCATGGAAACTCCGCTATATATCAACCTATTAGATTACCAAGCCTGGGGCTGATTGCAAGGCTGCATTTAATATTTCAATGGCATATGATAGCGTTTTCTTCGCTTTTTAGAATGGGAGCAGCCTGAAAACTTAGCTAGGGTATTGGGGGCTGTTGATGTTGGGAGCACAGGCATCTGATATGCTTGTGCTCCCAACATCAACAGCCCCTAAAGAAAGAACTTAGGAATGATTGTCAATTGATGGAAAAATTCCATAGAGTTCGCCCAAGGGCTGTGCTTGGATGGGGCGGTGATGTGGATAGACGATCAAAGGAGTACGAAACCATGATATCAAAACGATTCTTATTGGTAGGCAGCCTGCTCTTGTGTAGCAGTAGCTATGGGCAAGAGCAAGATGCAAGCTTGAAACTGGGAATTGGTCCTGGTGGGCTGATAGTGGGCGGTGAATTCATTATGAAGGATACTCCTGCTGAAGGGTTTGGTGGCTACTTCAGCATGCACTCGAAGGACGAGGATGATGGTGCACCGGGTCTTACGGCATTGGGCGCCACGTTTAAACTTTCACAGCGTTTTGGTCCCTATGAAGTTTACCTCAGCCCTGGAATCGGTATTGTCAACTATGACTTTGGGGATGACGACGACCTTCTGATCGGACCCCGACTTGCAATTGGTTTGCATGCGGAGCTGGATGCTAATTTGGGATTGGGCTTTGAGAATCAAAAACTTTATAGCTATATGGGTGAGCGAGAGGGCCTGCTCGATGATTCATTTTTGCTAACAGTTCGATTCTCCATGTAGATTATCTAATGACGGCGCTCCAACGGGGCGCGTTCAAGCTTCTGATGCAACTAACCATAACCGAACCACACTATTAAAAAGAGATTCCGCTTCGACACATTAATTCGCTTGTCCCTGCCATCACCACTGCGCTAAAATTTACTAGGAACAAATAATAACTCCCAAATAAATCCATGTTGCATGAGGGTAAACCTTGCGTTGTTCCAAATGTACCAATGATCGTTTCGAGCTATTCCCAGCAGAAAGGCAGAGTTTCCTGTGGCGAGGCTCCTTTCACGTGGAGATTATGGTGCCATTGACTCTTAGTCGTTGTGAATCCTGCCACACTTTGCAGAGGTCGCGCCGGGAAATTCCCCTTATAGAGCGTGCTATCGAGCGATCAGTACCTCTCTATTTCCACAGCATGTTGCAAAAACTGGAGCGTTGGGGTCTGACAAGAGATGCCATCAGCCGAAGGTCTAAATTGGGGAAGAAAACTTTGAATCAATACTTTGACAATCGACATCAGTCACCTGAGCCAGAAGATTATCGGAGGGTCCTCCGGCTGGTGAAAGCCATGGAGCGTCATGGCAAAGGGTGGGGCTCTTAGCTAGGGTTCGCGGCGACTTGAGGCTTTGTTGACTCAACTTTCATCTGGCTGGCAACTTGCTCCGCTTCCCTAAGGACTCTAAGGAAGTTGCTATGAAAGATCTTTTCTCGATCCTCACGGCTATAGCCTCGCCGCTCCAGTTCCTTATCCAAGTTGGGGAACTTGGATACATCATCAAGATCCTTCGGTAGAGTGCCAACACCATCAAAATCAGAGCCAAGGCCCACGTATTCAACACCAGCAATTTTTACAATGTGATCGACGTGATCGGCAACATCTTTCACAGTCCCTGGCTTCATGGGGTTTTCTTTAAAAAACTGCTTGATCGCCGCTTGATAGGCTTTATCATCTTGATGTTTCATTCTCAATTTGAAACGTTCGACCTCATATTTCCTCAATACTGCAGCAGCTTCTGGAACAATATATCCTGAAAAAAAGTTTATCATCACGATACCGCGGTTGCTAGCAATCTGCTTTAAGACGTCGTCGGGGATATTTCTTGGGTGTTCTGCAAGGGCATAGGCTGATGAATGAGATGCTATCACTGGTGCCTTGGTCACAGCCAGAGCATCCTTCATTGTAGCAACCGATACATGGGAGATATCAACAAGCATTCCCAAGCGATTCATCTCTTCAATCACAGACTTGCCAAAATCAGTGAGGCCGTGATGCTGCGCGACATCGGTTGCTGAGTCGGCCCAAAAAATAGTTTTTGAATGAGTCAAGGTCATATAGCGAACTCCCAATCGATAGAGGGTACGCAAATGCGCTAGGGAGCCTTCAATGGAATATCCGCCTTCGACGCCGATCATGCTTGCAATTTTACCCTCTGCAATGGCTTGTTCTGCCTCTTGGCTGGTGCCCACCATCGCCAGGCTTTCTGGGTAATGCTCGACCATGCGGTGGATCAGATCTATCTGCTCCAAAGTTGTATTCAAAGCCGTTTTCTTTTCGGCAGTGGATGCTGGGACGTAGGCAGACCAAAGCTGCAATCCTACGTTGCCATCCTTTAGCCTCTTGAGGTCCGTATGAAAGTCTTTTTGCGTCTCTCTAAGATCTATATCTTCTAGCTTGACATTTTTACTGCGGAGCGCCCATGGAAGGTCGTTATGACCATCAACGACCCAATTGGTGCTAGGTCTTGGACTCGTGCAAGCCAGTGTGAGTGAGAGGGATAGTAGTGTCAAAACGGTGTGAGTGAGTCTCATCGAACAGTCTCCTTTAGGGTGTGATGAGCAAGAAGCTAGCGAGGGCGACAAGTTTTGACAATGAAAAATTTATGGTCGAGGGCAGACCCAAAACAGCCAATCAGGCTGAACTGGCAAGGCAGAGGATGTGTCTGAGCAGGGAGTGGCAGCTGATCTGCCACTCCTAAGTAGGCTATCGTGAGGAAGCCCCGTCCACGTCGAGGATGAGCTTACCGCGAACATGACCTTCTTTTGAAAGTTGGAGCGCTTGGGCAGCTTCGCTAAGTGGCAGAGTTCGATCGATGTGAATCTTGATCTTGCCATCATCGATGAGTTGGGCAATCTCTGCAAGTTGAGCGGCATGAGGCTGTACAAATAAGTAGCCAGCCTTCACATTGCTCTCGTCTGCAAGCTTCTCTGGTGGTGGTGCGACGATTGATACAAGAGCGCCACCAGGTCGAATGACCTTGAAGCTTTTTTCAAGTGTTTCGCCACCAATGGTGTCATAAACAGCATCGATGTCTTTCAAGACTTCGCTAAAGTCGGTCTTGGTGTAGTCAATAAACTCATCAACGCCGATTTCCTTAAGGAATTCCTGGTTGCGAGCGGATGCTGTGCCGATCACGCGCAATCCCTTGGCTTTGGCGATTTGCACTGCGAAATGCCCAACACCACCAGCAGCTGCATGAATCAGGACTGTAGCGCCAGGCTCAAGTTGCATGACATCGAACAAGCCCTGCCAAGCAGTGAGGGCTGCTAAAGGAACTGCGGCAGCTTCAGCGAAGCTAGCCGACTTTGGCTTTCCTGCTACTTCATTGGCTTTGACGACAATGTATTCAGCAAAGCCGCCGTCACGAGAGATTTCTGGGCGAGTGTATACTGCATCGCCAACTTTGAAATCACTCACCTGATCGCCAAGCTCGGCAATCTCGCCAGCTACATCCCAGCCAAGGGTTAGAGGTAGTTGATGGGGTAAGAATTCCTTGAGGTAGCCTTCGGCAATCTTCCAATCCACAGGGTTGATTCCCGCCGCGCGAACCTTGATCAACACTTCGTCTGATCCTACGTTGGGCTTCGGTATCTCGCTAAGAGTGAGATTGCTGATGTCTCCGTAAGATTGAATTTGAATCGCTTTCATATGATATTTCTCCTTAATCTAGGTCACTGGTTTTAGGCAGTTGCGGTTTTAGTGAAACTCTTTGGGGTGTCGCCACCAATCAGAGTGAGATAGGTCCAAATCATGAATAAAGCTTGGAACGGTAGTCGAACCAGTAGCATCACTGGGTCAGCATCTGGCATAAGCTCGGGGTTTAGGGCCACGTGAATGTTGGCTGGAAATACGGCAATCAGCAATAAGATGAGTGCGATACCGGTGAGCTTAGGGCGCCATGCGAAAATAGCCATAAGCCCTAAGATGATTTCAATCACCCCACTTAGGTCTACTAAGAACTGATGTAAAGGCAGGTAGTCTGGCATCATAGCCAAATAAAATTCAGGGTTTACAAAGTGCATGATGCCACCAAACACGAATAGTACACCAAGAAGAATTCTGAAAAACGTCTTCATACTTCCATCCTCAAAGATTACTGCAGGTAAAAATAGTAAGCAATTAATTAACGTGTTAACTAATTGCGCAATCTGTTATAGTCCTATTCGGAACATCTTTCAATAACTTAATGCATTAAATGCTTAAGTTGCGTATCTTCAAGGCCTTAGGAGGGCAGTCAATGGAACAGAACGATCTGAGTCTAGACAATCAGGTATGTTTTGCCATCTACCGGGCAAGCAACGGTCTTGTGAAGGCTTACAAGCCATTTCTTACAGCCTTGGATTTGACTTACCCCCAGTATCTGGTCATGCTCTGCCTGTGGGATAGAGACTCGATTACGATCAAGGACCTTGCAAAGAGAACTGGTATGGATCCAGCGCAGCTATCGCCATTGCTTAGGCGCTTGGAAAGCAAGAACTATCTCTCTCGTATTCGAGATTCCGGAGATGAGCGCTCAGTGAGGATTTCGCTGTTGCCAGCAGGCTTAGAATTAAAGGGCAAGGCGGGCAAAGTCCCTACAGGCCTCCGTGCTTGTATCAAGCTTAATGATGATGAGTTGAACTTGTTGAAGAGTCTCGCCAACCGGCTTCGTGTTTCTTTGGAGTCTTGTAGCGGAAAATAGACTTTGGGCGAGGGGAAGTTAGGTGATCGATCACTTCGAATTCAAAACTTCAGATTTCGACAATGCCAAGTACTGTTACCAGGAACTGCTCAAGTGTTTAGGAATCAGTGTTTCTTGGTCTGATGACAATGCCATTGCGTTCTTAGATCCCGAGAAAAGCCATAATTTTTTTCTCATCCAACGTAGTCATGTAAAATCCAAAGGTTCGCCGTTTCACATTTGCTTCTCTGCTAAAAGCAAACTTGATGTTGATTCCTTCCATGCGAGAGCCATGGAAATCGGCATGCTTGATTTTGGTAGTCCTGGCTTTCGATCCAGTTACGGGGAAGGCTACTATGCTGCCTTTGTAAAGGATGGTGAAGGAAACAACATAGAAGCCTTATTTCGTGCTACCTAGGGGCTGTTCAACTGCTTGTTACAAAACCCCTAGATACACGTGATTGATAATTCTCGCTAAAATAACCAGTTAATCAAGCCCACCACCATCACAACACCAACCCCAATGGGAGCTACAAAACGGCTGACGAAGGTAAGGCCGGTCGCGAAGATAGTCTTTCCACCGACAATCCGCTCCACCTCAGATGATGGAATGCACCATCCGAAAAATACGGCCGTGAGAAGGCCACCGAGTGGCATGAGTATGTTGGTGGTAGTTTTGTCGAAGGTGTCGAAAAAATCGAAGGTGCCTTGCAGCACATTGAATGATAGGGCGCAGAGAACTCCCACGGCCCAAATGATACCCGCAAAGAGCAGGGTTGCCTGCTTTTGGCTCATATTCTTTTCTTCTACAAAATAGGAAACCACAACTTCTAGCAACGAGATTGCCGACGTTAGAGCAGCAAAGCCAACCAGAGCAAAAAAAGCGATCAGTAGAATAGAGCCGAAAGACATCTGGCTAAATAGGGTTGGCATGGTGGAAAACATCAGGCCCGGTCCGGAGCCAGGCTCCAAGCCGTAGGTAAATGTGACAGAGAACATGACCAGTCCCGCGATGAGAGCGATAAGTGTGTCGAGAAAGGTCACGGCAGCCGCTGTTTTAACAAGATTCTCGCCTTTGGCAAGGTAGCTACCGTAGGTGATCATTGCTCCCATCCCTAGACTCAAGGTGAAGAAACTGTGGCCGACAGCCTCCAGCAGGGATTCACCAGTTAGCTTAGCAAAGTCTGGCTGGAATAAGAACGCAAACGCGTCGCCAAACCCATCGAGGCTCATGGAGAATACTAAGAGGGCTATCAACAGAGCGAAGAATCCGGGCATCAATATCTTCGACCAGCGCTCGATCCCTTTGGAAATCCCACCGATGACGATAGCAGCAGTGAGCACCATAAAACCCGTATGCCAAGCGAGCACCTGAACAGGGTCGGATATCAGAGCTCCTAACATACCTTCGATTTGCTCGGGGGCCTTGTTGCTAAAGCCACCGGTTAAGGCTTGCCATTCGAAGGATAATATCCAGCCTCCCACGACGCTATAAAACGAAAGTATAAGGAAAGCACTCAGAACGCCCATGGCACCTATGGCTTTAAATGGGCTTGGCTTACCATGAACCACATCGAACGCTGAGACTGCATTCTTCTGGGCTTTTTGGCCTATGTAGATCTCCGCGATAAAGATGGGAAACCCAACAAGCAATATGGTGATGAGATAGGCAAGGACGAAGGCGCCACCACCGTTCTGACCAGTAATATAAGGGAACTTCCAGATGTTGCCTAGGCCGATGGCTGACCCCGACGCTGCAAGTATAAAAGCTAATCGTCCGCTCCAGTGAGACCTCAATTCCAATACCTCCGAATATCTATGCAGTAATCACCGGTCAACATACAGAATCTGATCGTAGGAGAGAAGTAAAACTACGGCTTGAGCCAATTAGAAATATTGTTTTTTTTCTTGTTATTCGGCTGATGATTCCTGTTTTGCTCAATCTTTGGCGGACAAGCGGCAACGAGAGTCTGCTTGGTGTGTTGAAAAAACGTACTGAGACATCGAATCAAGAAACGATCTGCCGGATTGTCAATAGGGCTGGGTGTGACTTGCCTGATGATGGCCCCTAATACGATTTCTCCGGTTTTTGTGCCTAGGTGACGTAGAAAAACCATAAAGCTGATGCCCCTCCTCTGACTCGCTGGTGTTTTGATTATAGATTAGGTAGGCTGACGCCGCGCATAAAAAGGAGTCAAACATGAAACGAATCATTCCACTTCTAGGTCTCGCTGCAGTTGGTGCAGGAGCATATTGGTACGTACAGAGTAATACGAGTGTATCACAGACACCCTCTAGCACATCGGATGGCGTGGGGGATACTGAGTCCTCTGAAGACTTTCTTTGGCTCGAAGATGTGATGGGAGAAGAAGCTCTTAAATGGGTTCGTGAACGAAATACTAAAACTTTGGAAGAACTCACCCGAGACCCTCGTTTCGACGAGTTGAAGGAAGAAAGTCTCAAGATTCTGACTTCTAAAGATAAGTTAGTTTATGGCCAGATTCGAGGCGACTTTGTATACAACTTCTGGCAGGATGCTGACCATGTCAAAGGGTTGTGGCGACGAACTAGCTGGGAATCCTATGTGGCCAATGAAGATAAGTGGGACGTCCTTCTAGACTTGGATGCTCTCGCTAAAAAAGAAGGCAAGAGTTGGGTATACAAGGGTTCTACGTGTCTCAAGCCTGACTATGATGTCTGTATGCTGAGGCTTTCAGATGGTGGTAAGGATGCAGCCTACGTTAGAGAGTTCAATGTTGCTAGCAAGAGCTTTGTTGAAAATGGCTTTGCCTTGCCAGAATCGAAGTCCAACGTGGATTGGTTGGATGCGGATACGCTTCTGGTCAGTTCAACCTTTGGTGATAATGCGGTGACAGATTCAGGGTACCCACGGATTGTCCGCATGTGGAAGAGGGGGCAAGAGTTATCTGCGACTCCAGTGGTTTTCGAAGGTGAAAAGACGGACGTTTCCGCAAGTTCTACAGTTGTTCATAGCAAGGATCAGAAGCATATATTGCTGAGCCGGGCACCTACTTTCTATTCTGGTGTGCATTACCTCCTCGACGGTGACAAGAAAATCAAGCTTCCTATTCCCGAAGATGGTGAGCTAACGGGCTTCATAGCTGATCATGTCCTTGTGTCTCTGCGTTCCGATCAGTTGGGCCACAAGAAAGGCGATCTTCTCGCAATGAACCTAGAAGCGTTAAAGGCTGGTAAAGCTGAGCCACAGCTTCTGTTCTCCCCCAGTGAAAGTCAGGCTCTATCTTCGGTTCAAACCTCGGATAATTATGTCTTCGTTTCGTACCTAGAAAATGTCCAGAGCCGAGTCTTAAAGCTTACACCAGTCCTTAAAGGTGACAAAGTTACTTGGAACCAGGATGTGCTTGAATTACCGGAGCAGGGCACCATTGGTCTTGTTTCTATTGCCGATGATGCGCCGCGGATGGTGATCAGCTACGAAGACTATCTAACGCCTCGTTCGTTGCGAAGCTTGAATCCAGAGACATTAGAGTCGCAAGTGATTCAAACAGTTCCGGCTCGCTTTAGCTCCGATGACCTAGAATCCAAGCAGATGCTGGCCTCCAGTAAGGATGGCACTAAGGTTCCATACTTTGTGATTCACAAAAAAGGCATCGAACTAGATGGCACCAACCCAACTCTTCTTTACGGATATGGTGGTTTTGAAATTTCCATGAAACCTCGATACTCGTCTCTAACCGGAAAGCTCTGGCTAGAGCAAGGTGGCGTTTATGTTGTTGCGAATATTCGTGGTGGCGGCGAGTTCGGCCCCCGTTGGCACCAGGCTGCGTTGAAGGGTAATCGTCACAAGGCTTTCGAAGATTTTATTGGAGTCGCCGAGGACCTGATAGCAAAGAAAATTACGTCTCCTAAGCATCTGGGTATCTCTGGAGGAAGTAACGGTGGGCTTCTTGTAGGTGCGGTATTTACTCAAAGACCAGATCTATTCAACGGCGTGGTTTGTATGGTTCCGCTCCTCGATATGATGCGTTTTCATAAGTTGCTTGCGGGAGCTAGCTGGATGGGTGAGTACGGCAACCCAGAAGATCCTCAGATGTCTGACTATATTCGCTCCTATTCACCGTTCCATGTCGTAGACAAAGCAAGTGAGTACCCAGAGGTGTTTTTTATTACTTCAACGAAGGATGATCGTGTGCATCCCGGACACGCTCGTAAAATGGCGGCCAAGATGGAGTCCCTTGGTCACAAGGTCTACTACTATGAGAATATTGAAGGTGGTCACAGTGCAAGTGCTAACCTTGTTCAAAGAGCTGAGCAATATGCAATGCAATACACCTATCTCTTTAAGAAATTAGCAAATTAAAATGAATTGAGAAGGCAGCCTCAACAGGCTGTCTTCTCAGTTTTTGATGGACGTGTCGTCGACCTTTAGATCGAGGGCGCTTTTGCCGAGGGCGTGGGTGGCAACCGGCGTTGTTAGCAGGAGAAAAAGCACGATCCCCAGAGATTTGATTGCCGACTCGAAGCTTTGGTGAGCGAGGCACGAGCCGATGAGAATAAATATTGTTCCCAGAGTCGAAGCCTTACTGCTCGCTTGCATACGTTGAAAAAAGTGAGGCATCTTCACCAATCCGGCACCAGCAAGAAGCACAAAAATGCTACCGCAAAGAATGAAAGCGTGACTTAGAATGGTCATTACTACTCTCCTTAATAAAGCGGCTGAATACCAGAGCTGTTAAAAAACTAACCAAACCAAATAGTAGGCCGATATCCAGCACCATATCGTCTCCTGTAATGCCGTAGAAAACCCCCGTAACGGCAAGTCCCACGATAGCGAGGTAATCGAGCCCTAAAATGCGGTCTAAAACATGAGGCCCCGAGAAAACGCGGTATAGGCCACAGATAAAAGATAAACTTAGTATGATGGTGTATAAAGGAATCATCATCGTAGTAGCTCCAAAATCCGGGATTCAAGAGTTTTGATTGTTGCAATCGCCTCATCAGGTGTATCGATAAACATGAAATGGACGAGAGCAAAAGACTTGTCTGGAGCAAGGTCTACAACCATTGTCCCCGGTGAAAAGGTGATTAGATTAGCAAGAAGTGTCACCTCGGGGTCGCTTTGCTTCTCAAGAGGTACCTTTACGATACCAGGGCTACTGTGGTCGCGAATGGTCGCGACATCCCAGGCAATCTTGCAAGCAGAATAGAAAAGGTCAGCACAATAGATGCCGATAAACTTAGTAAGAAGCCAGGGCTTGTTAATCATGCTCACGATGCCCCCCTTTCTTGCAGGCTGACCGCTGCTGCTTTAGCGCGATCCAAAATATAGTCTGGGTGGAAGGCGAGCGACAGACTCGCAACTCCTAAAATCAAGCAGGCTAAGACAGGGGACCAACTTAGCTTTTGTGCTGGTCTTGGTTCTTCCAATGGCTCCCAAAAAGCACCTAGCCAGATCTTCGTCATGCTAAATAAGGTAAAGAACCCAGCAATGATCATGATTAAAACAGGAATGTAAAGCTCAGCGCTGAGGCTGGCCTTGATTAGCAAGAATTTCGCCCAGAATCCAGATGATGGTGGCAACCCCGCAAGGCTCAAAGCCGGTATTGCGAAAAGTATAGCAATAAGTGGGGAGCTGTGCCGAAGCCCGCCGAGTTCTTTGAGGCGCTCGCTGCCGAGGCAGGAGCGGATCAAGCCAGACACGAGAAAAAGATTTGTTTTTACAATGATGTGATGCACCATGTAAAAAATTGCAGCGGTAAATCCTGCAACCCGGACCGTAGCATCCGGTGAGTTGATCAAGACTCCGGCCATAGCAATGTACCCAACCTGGCTCATAATATGGAAGCTAAGGATTCGACGAACATGAGTTTGGGCTACTGCGCCCATGACGCCGACCAGCATGGTAATCCCTGCCAACCAAGCTAGGATGTCTGTAACATAGCTTTGGTATGGAAAGACGCTTAAGGTAATCCGAAAAATAGCATAAAGCCCGACTTTGGTAAGTAGACCACCGAAAATGGCCGACACAGTTGGCGAAAGGTGGTGGTAACTCGCTGGCAACCAACTGTGGAAAGGGAAAAGGGCTGATTTAATTGCAAAAGCTGTGAATAATGTGAGGCTGAGCATGGTTGTATACCATGGTTCGCTGATGGCCATTGCTGCTAGCCGAGACTGAAGGTCTCCGAAATTAAGAGTATGGGTGCCGTGGTATATGAGCCCCGCAGCCAGAAGAAATATCAGTGAGCTAAGGATGTTGATGATAATATACTTAAGTGCCCCTGCATACCTTTGACCATCTCCTTCAAGGGTGGAAAGAACAAAGCTCGACAAAAGTGTGACTTCAAACCAAACGTAAAGATTAAACAAGTCGGCGGTGGAAAATGCGCCCGAGATGCCACAAACGATGATGTTTAGCAGTGGAAAAAGCAGCGGAGAGGTCTCGCCATTATCACCTGGTTTGCAGTACAGGATGACGGCCAAGTATATGAGGCTTGTAACCAAAATCAAGATGCGAGAAAGTAGATCGAGTTCGATGGAAATGCCAAACGGCGCTTCCCAACCACCCATAGTCATGGAGAATAAGCCATCACTGCTTGTAAGTAGCAAGGCTACAGAAAAGTGAGCTACGGCTATCAGTAAGCTCAGATATTTTTGAGCAACTTGATTTCTAAAAAACGTCAATGTTATGCAAAACCCCAGAAAGGGTATGAGTATTGGAAGAAAAATCAAGCTACTCATCAGTCGTCCTCCTTTCGCATCAGATTTAGGTCACCACCAGGGAAGAAAACCTCGAGTTTGCGGAGCATAGCGACAAGATAGAACAGAAGCGCGAACCCGATAACGATCGCAGTAAGCACGAGGGCTTGGGGAATCGGGTCGTTAGCAAGATCGGGAGCCCCTATGATGCGATCCCAGAAGGCAGATTGCCCCATCTCAGGATTTGACAATGAAAAGATCATAAAGTTGACTCCATGGCTTAGCAGGACAATGCCTAAAATAAGTGAGAAACTACGTGACTGAGTTAGAAAGTAAAATCCTAATCCCAGCAATACTATGGGAGCCCACATCATGACTCATATCCTCTCTGCTGACGATCTTTCAGCAAGCAATAGGCAATTGTTACACTGAGGCAAACCAAAATATAAACAGCGGTATCGAACACTAGCACCGAAGAGAACTTTCCGGCTAATGGCAATGGAATACTAGTCCAGATCGCTACAAAGGCTGCTTGCCCCATGAAGACTGGTAGCATGATGACCAATGATAGGACTAGGCCAGTGATTCCGACCACTGCGAACATCTGTTGATTGATGAAAGATATAATCTTGGGCCTTTGAATTGACGAAGCATCGAAAAGAATGAGAGACAGGGCTAAAACTAGGCCCCCGACAAACCCCCCTCCTGGCTCGTTGTGTCCCCGCAGAAGTAGATAGCAAGAATAGATTGCCATCAACGGCCAGATTAACTTTAGTGTTTGCCTTAGCAAAATAACATTCATGAGGAAACCCCCTTCCTTTGCCCGATACGGCTCGCGATACTGAGGACTCCCAGGGCAGCGATGCTTACCGCTAGAACTTCTCCGAAGGTATCTAAAGCTCTGAAATCAACGAGAATGACGTTCACTACATTGTTTCCAAAGGCATCTGGTAAAGACTTTTCAAGAAAATACATTGAAGCTGAGCGTGGCAATTCTTGAATGGGAGATAAAGCCAGCTGTGCAAAGGCATAGCAGAGCCCACCAGTTAAGAATAGACTGGGCCAGGAAATTTCGCTAGGTAGTGAGTTCTGAGGAGCCATCTCACGAATGAGGAACAGCAAGAAGATAACTGACAATGATTCTACCATCATTTGTGTTAGCGCTAGATCTGGCGCTCCAAATAAAGCGAATACTACAACAATGCCAAGCCCGATAACTCCCAGCATCAGAACTTGTTTGATGTGGTCCTGATAGAACATTAAGTAGCCACAAGGTACGGTGATGAAAAGAACGAGTAAGGTATCAATGGCTTCAAGTTGAGATAAGCCAAAGTCGGGGGCTGCAAGCTGAATCAAAGGCCAGCTCACAATTGCTAATAAACCCCAAAGGCAGCACTTGATGTAGACTGGCAGAGACCCAGATTGAATGATTCGAGTACCCTTTTGGAAAAGATCAGGAATGCTTGCAATCGTTTTATCGAAGAGCCACTCGGGACCAGGCCGCTGTGCGGCTGGGCCGATTAGCTTATCGAATTTTGATTTATGTCTTGCGAGGAGCCAACCTGACAAGAGTGTGACGGCGCTTAGTCCCAAGACGAACAATGGTTTCACCTGCCATCCGTACCAGTAATGTAGCTCCATATGGGGAGCATCCGTGGATAGGGCCTGGATAAATGGGTTGGCTATATACTGATCAAATACACCGGGAACTAGGGCAAAAGCCACAGATATAAGGCCAAAGATGAATGGGGGCAAGCTGAGGCGGATGTCCAAAGAGTTCTCAGCCTGAGTTCCCTGTGATCCAAAGAATGGCTTTATCAAAAGAATGTAGGCAACACCAACCATGAGCAAGGAACCAACGAATCCGCCGACTAGTAGACTCCAATGGGTCCCGAGGAAGGTAAAGTACATCAGCTCTTTGGCGAAGAATCCGAATAGCAGAGGTATGCCCGCCATACTTAAACTCGCCAGTATCGCGCTAGCAGTCAGTAGAGGAAGCGACCTACTTAATCCCCCTAGTTCTGCAATCGTTTTTGTGCCGGTAGCCTTTTGGATTGCGCCAACCATCTGGAACCATGCGGCCTTGTATAAACCGTGGGCGATGAGCAGCACCACCATAGCCTGCAAAGCCTTGTGAGTTCCTATGCCAAGGAGAAGAACCAGGCTGCCTAAGATGCTTATGGTCGAATAAGCTAGCATGGATTTCAAATCTTTCTGGTGAAGTGCTAGGCCAGCTCCCCAAATGCTAGTCAGAAGACCTAGGGAAGTGAATAGGTAAAACCATGCGGGATGTCCTGCGAATGCGGGAAATAATTTTGCCATCAGAAGAATTCCAGCTTTGACCATGGTCGCGGAGTGCAGGAAGCTACTGACAGGAGTAGGGCCTGCCATTGCTTTTGGAAGCCAGAAAGAAAATGGTAGTTGAGCGGATTTAGTGGCAACTGCAATCGCGAATCCGCCAAGAAGGAATAGATAGTAAGGGTGAGACTGGATACTCGAAGTCATGGTTGAGAAGTGCTGTGCATCGTGGCTACTCAGACCTAGGCTCTCGAACGCCAGTGAGCTTGCTACCAAGGACAGCAATAAGAAAAGTCCCCCACCTGCTGTAACAAAAAGAGCTTTGCGCGCGCCTTGACGAGCTTTTTCGCTTTCGATATTGGTTCCGATAAGAAGATAGGAACAGATGCTCGTCAGCTCCCAGAATACGAAAAATGTTAGGGTATGGTCGCTGAAGACCATGCCAAGCATTGCAGCCGTGAAGATCAGTAAGGTGGCATAGAACCCCCCTAATCGTGGCTCCTTTTTCATATATCCGCCAGCATACAGAAAAACGCCGCTGCCGATCACGGTGATCAGGAGACCGAATATGGCACTCAAGCCATCAAGATGGAAGCTGATAGAGACTCCCATGAACTCGCTCCAAGTCCAGCTTGAATAGAGTGGCAAGCTACCTGCAACCAAAATTTTCGTGATATAAGCCGCAGAAGCGAGTAGAATAAAAGCTCCCGCTGCTGGGATCAGTGCTATCCATGATTTGGGTGTAATTCGCGCTATCAAGGCAAGAGCTAAGAGTGCAGCGACTATGTATTCCATGAACCCATCCTTCTTGTTCCAACGACGCGCAGCTCTTGGCTGCTGATCCAGCTAGTATCGGTGAAGTCTATAATTCTAAAAAATAGATAATATTATAAAACAACATCGATTAAATAGAATTAAGCCACTTTTACGTCATGGATGCAAGGTTTTTCCCTTGGCGCTACTATATGTAGCAGTTTTAATGGCTTGCCTCTGAAAGTAACGCTCAAATCTGCTACTATTGCTTTGGATTTCTGGCTGACTTTTCGACTCGTATTGATATAATTCGTTTAGATCGATATAAAATAGGTTAATTATCGATTTAACATTTATCTCATGTGCACCGAGAATAGAGATGTCTCAACAAACCTTAAGAGGGCAGCCATGAGTAAACAGCTACAAAAAACTATACGAACCGTAGGTAGAGTCAGTGCAATCATGATGGGTATCGCATTTACAGTTTTTATGTACAAGGCTCTAATCGTAGGCTTGGATTAACAGAATAGACCCCTGGGTCTATCGCTTTCTTGGATTTTTATATGCAATGGCTCAATTATCATCACCTGTTCTACTTTTACACCATAGCTAGCGAGGGGTCGGTAACCGAAGCTACTCAAAAGCTGAAGCTTGCACAGTCGACCTTAAGTGCTCAGCTTAAGCAATTCGAGGAGTCCATTGGATATAAGTTGTTTGAACGTAAGAATCGTAAGCTTACGCTTACCGATGTTGGTCACCGTGTGTTCGACTACGCTCACGAAATCTTCTCTCTTGGGGAAGAACTTAGGGAGTCTTTGAGTCGTTTCGAAGACTCCCTAAGAGTCTCCATTAGAATCGGGGTGATGGACTCGATACCGAAAACTCTCAGCCGTGATCTTGTGAAGATCGCCAGCCGAGATCATGGTTCTAAAATTGGAATGATTGAGGAATCACTCTCAACACTTCTAAGTCGTCTCGAGCGGCACGAGATCGATCTTATATTAGCCAACGAGCGCCCTCCTACAGAAGGCAAGAACTCTCGCTTTCATGCAAAGCTAGTGGGGGAATTGGCTGTTGTTTTTGTGACGACTCCTGAAAGCATGCATCTGAAGGCAGATTTACCGCGCTCCTTCAATAACCAGCCTATGATCCTGCCTGGGCACAATAGTCCTCTTCGCCAAGACATCATCGATCATTTTCGAATTAAGAATATCCATCCCACCGTTGTTGCCGAGGTCGACGATTTAGAGCTGCAAAAGATGCTCGTTCTTGATGGGCATG
Source organism: Pseudobacteriovorax antillogorgiicola (assembly GCF_900177345.1). Classification (NCBI taxonomy): domain Bacteria; kingdom Pseudomonadati; phylum Bdellovibrionota; class Oligoflexia; order Oligoflexales; family Pseudobacteriovoracaceae; genus Pseudobacteriovorax; species Pseudobacteriovorax antillogorgiicola. Next base: position 7,005 of record NZ_FWZT01000036.1, on the reverse strand, counting down.
GTTTCACAGCATTACCCTTGTTATCAGTAGCCGAAGAGCTTAAGCAGGGGCAGCTAATTCGCTTGAGTGAAACTCCTATCTGTCACGAAAGTCTCTGGCTAATTTCGACTCATCGACTGGTACACAACCCCATTGCCAAGGCGATTATAAATTCTTTCCGACCAGCTGCAAGCTGACTTCAAGTAATTTATAAAATCGATAGCAAATGGAAATATTATCTATTTTAAAGTTTAAGCGAATTAACCGTAAAATAAGGGGTAAAAAGAGTACTACAGAACGAGGTCATTAAGGTGATACCAATTAAAAATTCCATGACTCGCATTCTCGAAGAATTACAGAACGTACCCTCCGATGGAGTTTACGTTAGTTTATACATACCAGCAAAATTTTCTGAGCCTAGGGAACGGGTTAGCAAACGTTTTCGACGGCAGATGGACAAAGCCCGCGATCTTCTCGAAACAGTTTTATCACCTGACGAAGCTAAGGGTTTCTTAGAGCAACTTGAAAATGCTTATAAAAATGTCAAGTCTCGGGAATTCGATCGCGGCCTTGGCCTCTTCGGCTTTAAGGATCGGGTGAGTCGGGTGATTCTCAACGAAGTGCCACCGGAACTAACCGTAGTTGCAGATAGCTTCCACGTTAAGCCCCTTCTGAGGTGCTCAATCACCAATCTGAACGCATTGGTGGTGATGGTCACAGCACAGCAGATCACAAGTTTTCTACTTGATGACGGAGGTATTCATCGGCAGCATCGATTTATTAATGATCTTGATAGCGTCGATGGCCTTCGTCGCCTTGGTCTCGTTGGAAATCGTCTACGATCCAAGCAACTCCACGAACGATTCATCAAAACCAAAGCACTTGAGTTGAGTCAAATGGAGAGTCTCTATCGACGTAACATTGCTATTCTAGGTTCGAAAGTTCTGCGCCAGCGTCTGGCCAAGGAGCTTGAGTCTTCCTACGGAGCAAATGTTTTCTACGATTCGGAAATCAGTCCTTGTTTGGAGCAAATTCAAACCGAAGTGTCCGAAATTTTAAGAATGCAGATTCGTCGTCAGGAAAGTGCTATGGCTTCGTCATTAACGCTCGATGCTCACGGCAAGCTTGGTTCGCGGGATCTTGCTGATATTGCCAGAGCCGCAGTGAATGGTCGTGTGGAAACTCTGATCATCAACAGTAGTACTCAGATCTGGGGACGATTTGATCGGCAGACCGGAGCGATTCGAGTTGCTCGTCCGAATCAACAAGTAGCGGAAGATTGCATCCTAGACGATATCGCCCAAGTCATTCATTCTTATCAAGGCCGAGTGCTTTTTATCGATCACGAAAGCGACCCCTCCCAACCACAATACTCAGCGATTTATCGCTGGTAGCCCTCTAGATCCTCTTCGACGACCTGAAGCCAAGACGCGAGGCGTCTTGGCTCTTTATCGATTGACATGAGTTATCCATAAGTTCACTGCAATAATTTGCTTCGTCGCATCCCTCTGGTTCTTCGTTATGCTGCGTATTGGCATTCGTGGGAGTGCCAAAACAAAACTAGCTTAGGAGAATGACCGACATGGCGCAAGTAAACGAACTGCTCAAGCCTATTAAGTTTGGCGACATTGAAGCAAAAAATCGGGTGTTTATGGCTCCTTTAACACGCAACCGCGCCCACGAAGATGGGACTCCAAAGGATATGGCGGTCACCTACTATCAGCAGCGAGCGAGCGCCGGATTAATTGTGACGGAAGCAACTCAGGTTAGTCCCTTGGGTAAAGGTTATCTTGACACCCCTGGTATCTATAACGAACGACACCAGACGGCTTGGAAGAAGGTCGTTGAGGGTATCCATGATCGAGGTGGGAAAGTATTCCTTCAGCTTTGGCACGTTGGGCGAATCAGTCACGTGAGCTTGCTGCCGGAAGGGGAAAGGCCTTTGGCTCCGTCGGCGATTCGAGCTGAAGCGCAGACTTTTGCCAAAGAGGGCTTTGTAGATGTATCGGAGCCAAGAGAGATTCGAAACGATGAGATTGCAACTATCGTTGAGCAATACAAACATGCTGCAGAACTATGCAAGGCAGCAGGCTTTGACGGAGTCGAAGTCCACGGTGCGAATGGATATCTGATCAACCAGTTTCTGGCAAGTAACTCGAATCAGAGGCAGGATGAATACGGAGGAAGTGCCGAGAATAAATCTCGTTTCTTGATAGAGGTCCTCGATGCCGTAATCGGCGTTTATGGGGCTAGTCGAGTTGGTCTAAGACTTTCGCCGACGGGAAAATTCAACGGGATAAACGACGAGAAAGCTGAGGAAACCTATACTTATCTCTACAAAGCTCTCAATAAGAAGGATTTAGCTTACCTCCATGTAGTTGAGCAATTCCCAGGATTTCCAGAGGATAAGACGGCTCAAGAGATGGTGAAAAATTTAAAGCAGCTCTACACCGGAACCTATATTGCGAATGGCGGCTACACAGCAGAATCTGGTGAAGAACGGCTTAAGTTAGGGCTCGCTGATGCTATAGCCTACGGCCGACCATTCATTTCAAATCCTGACTTACCCGAGCGCTTTGCCAACGATATCGCTCTCGCGGAACCAGACCAGAATACTTTCTACGGAGGAGATGAAAAGGGTTATACAGATTACCCTTCTGCGACATAAAATTTTAGGGTCTGCCCTTTCAGGGTAGGCCTTGGAAAAGTCTTACGCCGGTAAATAACTTTATAAAATCCCAAAATTAAATAAGAAATAAGATTTTCTTACCCACAGCGAGAAAATTTCCGTAACGGTATGTAGCACCGCTTGGTTCGGACCAACAGTGCCCTTCAAGGATTAATCAATAATTACCTAGTGGATTTGATTAGCTTGAAAGGGAAGCGCCTTGAAATCTCAAAAACTCTCACTTTTTCTATTTATGTTCAGCCTTGTAATTTTCTGGGGCTGTAAGAAGAGCTCGGCATCGGGTGGCCAGGAGGTTCTCGATATCGCCTCTGTTAAGGGTTCAGAATCTCCGATCGGTGAAGATCAGCTTCTTCAAAATACCGAAGGCCAATCAGGTGGCAACAACTCGGAGGATTTAGATCCAATTGACCCAGAAGACACGCAAACAGAGCAAGATACGCTGGCAGCTGAAGAAGAGTCGGAAGAAGACGCAATTGAAATTTATGGTGAAGAAGAGGTAGAAGAAGACGCAACTGTCCCTCAAGTGGCAGCTGCCTCTGCTGAAGCAGAAGAGCCGGAGACCAAGGTTTTTTCTATAGACGAAGATGAAGCGGTTAAGCGTGGTGAGTGGAAATATTCCCGAGTGATTGCTGGTTACACCAACGAAGGGTATCATCATAGCCTTTACGATGGTGAGAAGAAAAGTGTGGTGTTTAAGCTGAATCAACGAATTGAAGCTTCGGGTTTCTATACAGTGAAAGCTCATTGGACTGCGCACCCGAACCGAGCAACGAATGCTAAGATTCGCATTGTATCAGCAAAATATGATGACGAAGGCGAACTCAAGAGAACGGGGAAAACTGTAACTGTCAACCAAAGATACACCCAGGAAGAAGGTAACTACATTGGTACCTACTACTTTCACAAGAACGTTGATCTTGATCCCAAGCATGTGTTGAACCGATGGCAGAAAGTTCGTGTTGTTGCTAACCAGAAATCTAATGGTTACGTGATTGCTGATGGTATGACAATCGAATGGGTTGGTGCGACTTTGCCTGATAATCACATGGCGCAGGAGTCACCCATCACACTGGACACGACAAACTGGGAGCATGTCCGTAAGAAAGGGGATTGGAAGGTCAGCACGGCTGTAGCTGGGTATGACGGAGACTTTTATATCCACGATATGAACGGAATGTCTCTCCAAAGTGAAGAAGAACGTAAGAATGTGCGCTATGCCCCTCGCTTCGCTGAAGCAGGAAACTACGAGATCTATGTAAAATTCACCTCTCATGGGAATCGTGGAAGCCCGCTCTACGTGGTACGCTCCTACGATGCAGCTGCCGATAAGGTGAAGCGTTATGCGATACGCGTTGATCAGAGCACCGATGCTGGAAAGACCGAAGACGGCTGGCTGAAATTAGTTCACAGCCGAAAGGGAGTTGAGACTTCGTCCTTCTATTTCGATCAGGGTCAGAGTTTCAAGCATGGTGCCCTAGTCCTAAGGCGGGATAAGCATACCAATGGTTATATCATCGCTGATTCAGTGAAATTTGTTAAGATTGACTAATTAGAACAAGCTAATGAAGAATATCCGGGGCTCTTGGCAATCGCTAGAGCCTCTTTTAGTTTACGTCGTTACCCCATTTTCCGAACTATTTTAAGCGATTGGAATGATTGAAGCTATCATCCAGGCGGACGAAGAATCTAATTTTTCGCCAGGGCATTCCGAAACCTAGAGAGACATATGCACGGAACGAGTGTATTTTGATTTGCTAGAAGTAGGTTTCTTATGAGTAGGAAAATATTATTCGTCGATAATGAGACAGAGATCATTGAAACGTTCAAATTTGTCATTGAACGCTCCCTTCCTGATTACGAATTTGTCTTCTCACAATCCGGCTATGAGGCGATGCGTCTCATCGAGGACCAAGAGCCAAACCTTGTTCTATCGGATTATCGTATGGAAGGTGGAGACGGAGGTACGCTAGCTCACTTCTGTAAAGATCTGAGTGTCCCTTGCGTGATACTTACGGGCTTTAGTCCATCTGATGTGGTTCCTTACTTACCAGAGGGAACTCAAGTGGTGGGAAAAACTGATTTGCTTAAGAATGGACGGTTCAAGGAATTGGTTGATCACCTGTTTGATGACGTAGCCTGATGCTTTAACAAGCAACCTTAGGTGGTGACGCTGTCCCCCGCCGCATCGGCATTCGCAATTTTCTCAATCAATAATCGTTTTGAACTAAAGGAGAATTTGCCTGACTAACCACGAGGAGATTACTCCTCCTCAGGTTTGTCCGTAGGCTCTTCATCTTTCTTATCTTTAGCTTCCATCCGTTTCATCTTATCTGCCTTGCGACTAGCTTTAAGAGCCTTATTTGCGTCTTTGAGAGCTTTTCGGCAGGCTTTTAACGCAGCCTTGTCTGCAGCGCTTTCTGCACATGTTTTGGCTTCCTCGAAATGACCGATTTTTTGGGTAAGGTGGTCAATCATTCTTGCCTTGCGGTCTTCAAACTTCTTACTGCCGAAGGCAGATGCAGATACCAGGCATGACAATGCAATCAGGCACCGAATCATAGGGGCTCCAAAGAAAAAATTAATTCTTATACTATAGTAATTTCTTGGTCGAACCCTTGTCAAAATCTGACCTAGGAATTCTTGAATATTGTAATTTGAAAATCTTAAAAGTTTCGTCAAATAAGGTTGAGAAGATAAGCTACATTAATAGGATAGCTCCCTACCGATCCTGCATGCTGTGAAGATTGACACAATGAATCACATTCTTGAGCCTAAACGATGGAGATTAAGCCTCTGTAAATACGCTAGAAATGGAGCTTAGTGAACCATTCCCGTGATTTTACCGTTAAGTTTCTAATTCATCCAGCAGAAGGTTACCATGAGAATTCTACTCGCCGTACAATTATTGCTTTCCATAGCATGTGATCCTCCTGCATCTGAGGAATCTTCTGCTGGAGGTGATATTGTTGGCGAGTCGACAGAACAGTTTAAGGCAAAAACAGACGACTTGAAAGATTTAAACGAGGAGCTAGCGAAAGCCTCGGTACCAGTATCAGCAGGTTACTTGACCTTTAAGATTAATAAAGATCAGAAACTAAAGAACATTGATGCGTATGTGGTTGGATCCGAAAATACCCTTATTGCAGAAACTCTCGACCATGAAACTTTTACTATCAAGGGAATTCCTACTGGGGAACATGACGTTATCATCACAGGACTCTTAGGAGATAATTCAGAAACCCATTTCGATCATGGAATTAAAATGACAAAGTCAATCCCAGAGGATGGCTTAGACTTGGGTGATCTACTGATTCCTAAAGCTGGATCACTGCATGGAAAAATCGCGATGGGCGGGGTTTCGCCTTTTAATCTATTGGAACTGAAGTTTCCAGGTACGAAGATTGGCACCTATGTTCCTCTTGAAGATGGGTCATTCTCAATCTCTCATCTTCCAGTTGGCACCCACGAAATTCTTATGAAACATGCCCATAATCCCAAGACAACGACTGTTCCAGCTTTGGTCGAAGAGGCAATGGTTAAACGAGTGCCGCGGTTCAGTGCCTATTCAAAGCCGAATCAACCTACTAATCTCATTGCTACCGAACAGGAAAATGGCATCAGTTTGAGTTGGTCGAATGGGGGAGCTTCTACCAGTGGCTTCGTTATTGCCAGAAGTGAGGAGGATGATTATTTACACTTGAATGCTGGCAGAATCTATAGGGAGGGTGATCAAGCTGGTGTGGCGACTATCATCGCGATAATGGGCGCTAATCAGGTATCATATGTGGATCAGTCAGCCGAGAGTGACAAAAACTATATATATTCAGTTTTCGCAGTCAATAAAGATCAGGTTTATTCGCTGCCAGCTAGCTATCAAATTGCACACTCAGGCGTCAAATCCGGATTCAGCAAGTATCGCCTTCATATCTACTCTTCAGCAAGCAGTTGCTATGGCTGGCGAACCACAGCTATTCAAAGTATTCGATTTAACTTTGAGGGTCTATGGCAAACTAACAACTTCAGTGCAGAAACAATGGAAATCATTGAAACTGGTAAAGATAGCTTTGCCTATAAGGGTACTATCGGGCCGTACTCTGCGATTGTAAGCACCAATAACCTTTGGGGAGTGGGTGTTCATGGCTATGATGCGTTCTATGCTTTTCAACATAATAGCTCGGCATGGAGTAGTGCTGAGCGAGTCGTGAAAAAGAAGTTTCCATACGAAATAAAAAAGGATGTTTGGATAACGTATTAAGAGTTGTGCACATTTGGAACTAAGCGAAACGGCATAGAAAAGCCCTCAATCTGATAAAATTAGGAATACAAAATTTCAAAAA
>NZ_FWZT01000035.1 GCF_900177345.1 Pseudobacteriovorax antillogorgiicola | reverse complement strand
GTTAAGCCGTTCAGCGACGACTCTTAGCTTCTCAAGAACTGGATCTTTTAGAATGGCCATCAAGACTCCTTTGTAAGGCTGTTTGCTGGTGGTTTTGGCTTGATCCTTTCTGGATTACCAAGACGCTCATTGACTGCCGCTGGAATGATCCCGCTATGACCGGGAGCTGCCAGAATCTTTGGCTTAAGCCCCGTCGCGCTTTCAGCTGTAAGAAGGGCCTCGATGGCTGTCATGACATCGCTATTGCTATCAGAGGCCGCCCTTACGACAACGACTGATGCGCCGCCCTGCTCATAGATTTGAAGAAGGCTCCCGTAAAGGGTCCCTTTATCCGTCTCCCCCTCTTTTCCTGGGGGCAGCACGTCAGCTAGAGCCTTGGCTCTTGAGCGAAAGGCCTTCGGGACGTTTGCCTCAAGGCTAGCTGCAGCATGGGGGGCTGTTCCAACCAATCCGATCACGCTTTGAGAGCCAGTGGTAATAGTTCTGATCTCACCAGAGGATTCCTCGATGACGATCCCGTTAACGTATTCGCTCACGAAAAGACCCTTTCATAGTCGCCGTGGAAGATTCGGCTGAGCCTTCCCCGAGCGGGAGCAGAGATAGAAAGTGCCGCCAGGATCTTTTTAACGTCAAGCTCACTGGGCCTAAGGCCAGGGTCTAGTTCGTACTCCCAGTTGGAAAGGCGGATGAACTTGGCATCCGAAAGCCCAACCCATTCGAGGGCCTTTTCGATTGAAGCTACGGTCCCACGAATCTTAAGAAAGTCTGGAGCCTCAGAGACTATCTTTTTAAAGTCTGAGGCATATGCTGTAATAGCTTCTAGGCCATACTCTTTTAGAATTGCCCCTGCAAAGGCAGGGCTTGGATTAAGGCGAACATCAAGCACACGCTCAGGAGATAGAGATGGGGCTTGATCTGAAATATAGGACGCAATCACTGCTTCACCTCCGGCGTTAATGTAACGCTTGAAAGACTCACATACTGATAGTCTTCAGGATCGATGTCTTGGGTGGGTGAGCTTAGCCGGACTGAGTAGACCCCTTGCCCCTGGAGCTTAGCCGTAATCCAGCTCATGGATGGTCCCCAGCCAAGTCTTGCCCTTTCTTTAAGGGCCTTTTCAAAGGCTGACTTGATCTTTGAGACCACACTAATCGAGGTGAAGGGCTCAAGGACAAGGGTTGCCGTGACTTTAAGGTCGAGGGGGCTAGCAAGTTTTACCTCAACCTCATCGAGGGCGGGTTTCACGTCTTTTCGGTTTAGGTAATCGCTTACCGCCGTGACAGCCTTAGCCTTTAGCTCTTCGCTATCGCTACCCACTTGAAGGTAGACCGCGACTTTACCGTTTTCACTTCGGGCCTTGGTATCTAGGACTTTAACCTCATCAAGCTGACCTGCAGCAAAGGCTAGCCCCTCATACATGGCAAGGCTTCCCGCTGAGGAGGCTGAGGCAATATCAGCAGCGATGCGAAGGCGAAACTTCTCGTCACTCTCGCCATCCCGCCGCTTACCCTGTAAAATAAAGTCGAGCTCTTCCGAAAACCCTAGAAGTTGCTGGAGGGCTGCGTAATTTACCCGCTCTCTAGTGACAATTTCTGTAAGTGTTACTTCTGCCATCGCGTGGTAGATCGGATCCACCACGGTTGGCCTTTCAAAGTCAGGCACCTCCCTTCGATAGGCTCTTGTCAGCCGATCAAGCTTTTCACCTAGGATCTGCTCGTAGTTTAGATCTTCGTAGATTTTTGGTTCTGTCATTAAATTCCTTCTATGGTAAAGGGTTGGTTTTGGTAGTTTCCGCTAAGGGTAAATGTTGTGAGGCCCTCTTCAGTAACCTCGCTTAGGGTTTCAAGCCTTAGCCCTGGAAGGGCTTTTGATAGGGAGTCCGTCACGGCACTTGTCAAATCAAGGAGCGCTTCTTCTGTGATCACTTCTCCCAGAAAGGCTAGAAGATCGGTCCCAAACCAGCGATGCATGGGCATCGATTTTCTAGGGGTGCGAATGACTCGCCTTATGGATTGGCGAAGATACGGCGCCCCCCGGATAAGTTTTCCGGTCCTTTCGTCTGTGCCGATCATGTGATCTTGCCGCCTGTAAGTGGTCCTCCATTAGATGGGCACACCCCTGTGACAAGGGCGTTTTTTGTGATGTGCTGAAGGATTTTGGTGATCACCATCTCCCAACCTTCCGTCTCATTTTGCGCACTCTTAATGGCTCCAGCAATTTCACTCGCTAGGGCTTTTTCTGTTCCAGCTAGGGGCAATGGCTACTCCAAAAATGAATCTAGGATGGATTTGATCTCTGGCAGTTTTGTCTTATCTTCTAAGGCTTCTCGTGGACCCATCATGGTTGGGGTCTTTGATTCGGCTATGATGGCTAAGGCGTCAGAGATGGCTTTAATCAGCTCACCTTTCTTGCCGGTGATCGAGACTTTCTCAGCGTCGATCACAATCTCCTTGGTCTTGATGCTCCAGCGACTTTCGTCTTCATCAAAGATTAATTTGGTCCCATCGACGAATTCGCTAATATGCTGAGCTGGTTTATCAGAGGGCGGTGTGAACGCATCTGAATACAGGCCACGGAGCACAAAACATAGACTTAAGTCTCCTCCTGGGGCCAGCAATAGGCAGCTTTCCCCAACTGCTGGAGGGGACCAGTCTCTTCGATTACCAGAATGAGCTGTAAAATAGGGCCGCCAATCTGTTAAAATATCCCCAGACTTGACTCTTACGAACGCATTTTCGAGATCTACGGCCTCGACTTTTCCAGGGCGGATTGCATTGGCAGTTCGCCTCTTTATTTCAATCAATTCTCGTTCGATTTGCATAAATCTTTTCAGGTGTTTGTCCGTCAGGTTCCTGGTCTAGGGACCAGTAGTGAATCATAAAGGTAATTTCGGAAGCTGCGATCACATACTCCCCGTGGGATTCAATCACAAACTCTTCGCCTACGAACTTAAGGTCTGATATTGCAGCCCGAAGCTCTTCTGAGCGCCAAAGGGCTCTGGCGACGTCTTCCGATAGCTGCTCGATCTCGGTCTCAGCATCTGCTTTGGGAATGATGATCAGTTCAATCTTTAGTTCAAGCTCATGCTCTAGGTGATTTCCAGAATCGAGGGTCACCTCATCGCGCTCTGATGTGATCAGAGCAGCCGGTAGGTCTTGGATATGAATGCCGCTGGTGCGGCCCGAGAATGCGTTTAAAGATAGATCCTTTAGAACCTTCCGAGCGATGTTTCTGATTTTTGTTCTCTCACGCACTTTAAACGCACCTCGGTCACACCGATACCTGTATCGATCACGCGATCGACATAGTAGGTCTTATCTTTGTTCTTAATTTTGTCGCCTTTTTTAAGCTGAACGCTGTCTTCTAAAAACACCTCTGCTCTTAGGCTTTCGACATCATGATCGATAGCACCATCGATGACGGTGTATTCTGTCAGCCAACACGGGACTTCATCACCGCTTTCCAGGGTGATCCTATCTTCTAACTCTAAGTCATCCAACTACAGGGCCTTAAAGTAGGCTGTGGCATTGACATCGTGGGGAATCAAAAGAGGAGCTGAGTGGAGCTCGTAGTTTTTTGACTCAAGGTGCTCGTTGCGATAGGGACGAATAAAGTATTCCATAGCCCGATAGCCTGCCATCTCACTGATGATACGCCCATAGTGGCGGGTGCCGCCAATACTATCAGCTGTAAGGAGGACTTCGCCATCTTCTAGGATTGGCTTTTCAACGCCCTTTTCCCGGTAGCGGCCTGAGTGGATATAGAACTGAAAACCGCCGATGTTTCCGGCATACTCGACATCCTTAAAGTCTTGAAACGGCGTCAGCTCAATGCCAAGCCTTACGCCCCGGCGGATGTCATACATCTCGCGGATCTCTTTGTTCTGCCGAAGGTGGCTAAAGGTCTTGTGATTAAGGTGAACCGTCCGAGCGATGGCGCCAACCCGAGAGTGATCTTTGATCTTCATCTTATAGTCTTCAAGCTGAGAGAGGATCGAATGATCAAGGTTGGACCATTTTTCATCCTCCTTAGCCGTTTTTCTCACAAGGTCTTTGTGCCGCTCAAATTCGAGGAGGACAGAAACCCCTTCGCCTTCGATGGTAGCTCGGCCAAACTTGATGGCTTCAATCGCCATGAGCTCGATTCGGTTCCTAAGCCTCGTCCTAAGCCGAACAAGGTTTTGACCAATGATCATCCGCTCCCTAGCTGCTGGACTCATAGAGCCTAGGTAATCCTCTGTGGGGAGGACTTCAAGGTTATCAATGGAATTATGGACCATGGATTCCTTGACATAGGCAGGCTTCATAGAATTGACCTTTAGCCCCTGACGCTTGATAAGCTTTCCAGGTAGCAGTGGATGAGAGAAGGCCGATACCCCCTCGGTCAAATCTTCCTTATTAAAGTGAATCTCATCGGTATTGTGAAAGAGCTTTTTTGTAAAGTAATTCGATGAGAAATAGAGTGGCTGAATGGCTTTTGAGAGATCTCTTGCCAGAAGGTTCAGCTTTTTAACGTCCTTCCAGAGGGGAAGGCTTCCCGTAACGGTGGGCATCTAGTCGGTGTCCTCCTCAAAGTAGATATTTCTTAGCTCAAGGCCCTCTTCCATATCGTCAAGGGTATGACCTTCACCAATGGTTAGGCCGCTTTTGATGTATGAGCCTGTCCGATAGGCCACAGCCTTCATATCACTTGCTCTTGCATCAACGGGGCAGGAAAGTATCCTGCTTGGAATCTCGCTACCGTCATCGACCGGTGCTTCGGTGCCATCCTCTTGGGTCACAGATTTCGCGGAGAGCACATACTTGCCGTTTGGCTTTTTGCCAAGGATTGAGCCTTCAGCTAGGTTCTGGCCCTTTTCGATGATGACTTCGGCCGGCATACGGACCGGAAACTGTCGACCTAGAAAATGGTCGGGTTCCCAGCTTGCGATTTCTTTATAGTGGGGATCAAACTTATAGCTCATTCTCCCCCCATCCACCAGCTCGGGCCAAGGCCACAAGATCTTCGTTGCTGCTTGGAGAGTCGATAGGAACTGAGCTTAGGCCCTTAAGGCTCTCATCCTCTTTGTAGGGGGTTGGGCTTTTAGGGGCAATGCTCCCGCTCGCCAGGATGTCAAAGGCAGCATCTTTGGCATTTTTTCCGCCCTCAATAAAGGCTAGGAGGGTTTGATCATCGACGTGAGCCCTGCAGGTTTTGAACAGCTCGGTAACTCTTGCTCTTTCTTGGGCTACACCTCTTGCTAGAATATGATCAGTACTTTCGGACCTAGAGGCTTCTTTAGCGGCTTTTACACCCCTAGTTTCCCCAAGCTTGGAAGCCTCCTTTTCTTTTTTATGCTCGCTCATAACATCCTCAAAAGTTGCAATCTCATCAATCATTCCCCTATGTTTTGCGTTTCCTGAAATAAATACAGCTCCTCTTCCAAAGTCAGCTAAAACGGTTTCGTCTGTAACGCCCCGGTTCCTTGCAACACTTGAAATAAAGACTCCAGCAAGGTCATCAATAAGTCTTTGGGTTTCGCTTCGTCCTTCCTCCGTTGCTGGGTCCACATTCTTCAAGGGCGACTGAGAGCTAATGAATCTGAATTCGCCCTCAGCTCGATCAGCACTTAGAACTGATTGGACACCAATGCTACCAATGATGGCAGTTTTAGAGGCAAAGATCTTATCTGCTGCACTTGCAATCCAGTAGGCAGCCGAGGCTCCCGTTCCATCGATATAGGCAAGGATGGGCTTTTTTTGCCTTGCCCTATAGATATGTTCTGAAAGTTCCTGGCAGCCGCTAACTTCGCCGCCTTGGCTATCGATATTGAAAACGATAGACGAGATGCTATCGTCTTCTAAAAAGCCGTGAAGATCTCTTAGAACCAGTTCGTAGCTTGTGGCGCCGCAGACCTCTGTAAGAAGATTGGCCCTTTTAAATAGGGGGCCAGCAATGGGAATGACTCCAATTCCATCTCTTACCGTTGCTTTATATGTATACTTTGGTTTTTCGCCTAGACGTTTCTCTAGGGCTTTAAAATCGCCTTCTCCGTTTACTGAAGCTATAAGAGCCGATAGTCCTTCCTCTCTCATAGCCCAGTAAGAAGACTCAATCGCTTTTTTTAAGATCAAAGCTTCTCCTCTCAACGCTTCTAACGATAGACTATGAATGGTTTTTCTTTCAAGAGATAATACGCTCGTTTTGAAATTTGTGGTTCAAAGTTGAGCCACGAATTTTAGTTGGAGTGATTTTGTTGTTGAAATTTCAAATCTTGATCACGGGGTCTTCTATGATCAACTCAAGCCTTCTCGATACAGATCTAAGATAGCGAGCTAGTGATTTATATTCAAGCCCAAGGAAGGGGTGAGAGGCAATTACTGTTGACCCTGGTTCAACTGATTGTGGCGTATAGCTCAAGGCACCAATTGATATCAATGCCGATAAGGCAGATAGGGTGAAATTACAACAGCGATTTTTGATCCTAAGTTACGTTTTTAAGAGACTGCATTAGGATTATGCTTTATTGATACACATAACCTCTGAGTTCTTCGATCAAGTGCGAACACTATCTTTTAAAACTAGAAGTTTGGTATTGAGACAGATAGGCAATCACGATAAAAGTCACCGAAAAATCAATTATCATAATGGTAAATGCGATGACTGAAACTACAAAGAAAGTTCGTTTTGAGTTCTATAGATTAACGTTGGCAGTCAATACTGAGTACCGATCCTTTGAGCAATACCTTGATCGATATATCAACTTCAAATTTGATATTCCCTACATTTCACAGAAGAAAAGATGGCTGGACTTACATCAGCTCAAAGACCACCGAACTTCAATCACAGGAACTATCAGGAAAGGCGAGCTTGATCCAAACCTTTATCGGGGAAAGCCGAGAATTCCAGAGGAACCAATTGAGTTTGAGAGTGGTGAAGGAGTCATTCAGAAGTCGTATTTTGGTATACGTCAGTCCTCCGAGCACACAGATGTAATAATTCAGCAAGTTTCAGGAGGGCCATCACTACGCCAGGTCAGAAAACTATTTAGCCATATAGTAAAGCAGGTAGAAAAAGAAGATGTCTATATAGAACTCCACCCCATTCTCCGGCATGATATCCATAATATTCTTAGCAGTAAAGATACTCGCTTTATCAATCTTCGAGTAAAGGTATTTCGCAATCAGATACAAGATCGTTCCATGTTTGAAAGAAGCCTTCCTCTCCTAGAAGTCATTCGTAGGTTCTCTACTGATCATGCTCCTGACTATATTGACCTCAGTTTTGGATTAGCTAAAGAGACAATCATGGATTTTGAACGAGAGCTAAAAAACATAACAGGAACCGATTGCTACATCATGAAATCCATTCTTAATCAGAAAGAAAATCGTTTAGTAGTAGACGTTGTTTATGATAAGGTTCCTCAGGTAATTGATCTTCTCAAAGGACATCTGTTCAAAGATGAAGAGATTCTGATAACTGATGATCAATTTGACGATGATGACATAAGAGAACGAATTGTTTCGTTACTTTTTTCCTCGTCAAGGAAAGGTGATCAGCATGAAGAAAACTTTGGTATCCATAGTTAAGCCTCTATTGCTTATTGCCGTTTTTTTGGCGCCTTTAAACTTGCTTTTTGCTCACTACGCATCGGCAGCGCATCTAAAAACTCTTTCAACGATAGCCACTTTATGTGCCGGAATTTCAGCAACCCTATTTGCTTTCGGCATTACTCCCTTAACCACAATGGTCGGGATGAACAATAGAAGGTTGTCACAGATTTTTGGTAACCCCGAAATCGCCCAGCAGATTATTAGTCACTACATTATTCTTGAAGCGTTACTTATAGTATCGATGGTTTGCTATGTAACACTACTTTTTTTCTCGGAAACCCAACAAGCTTATCTGATATTTGTCCCAAACCTTTTCTTTATTGCTTCGATATTTCTATTCTTTCGTGTATTTCAACTTTTCTTTGAAATGATTCAAGCTGCTGTCACTGGCGCTTCTCAATCTGAGATTCGATTTTCTTTGCGCGGAAAAGCTAGAGTTGGTGGGGAAGAGCAGTATCTAGAAATTAGCAAAGCCTACTTTACTTTAGACTCTTAGTTCATAAGAGCAAACTATAGTAGGCGATCAATACTTCTCAGTCTAACCTTTCTGAGTGAGCTGAATCTTTTGCTGTCTCAATACCGATTTTATCATAATCCTTCCCCTTACTCTCAACAATCTCCCGACGAGTCGTCGTCCCATTCGCGAGCTCCACCTCATCAGCCTTGGCATCCTTAAGGCGATCAATGCTCGGCATCTCCTGTCCGATCCACGTAGCTTTTAGGTAGGTAGCTCTCTTAAGTGGATCCTCAAACCCCGGAGCATCAAGCAACCCCTTAAGGATCGCCTCTTCAATCACCCACTCATAGACAGGCTGACAGAACTGGATTTCAAGCCACTTTCGGCGGATTTTAAAGAATCGCCAGGCCTGAAGCAGTGAAGCTCGGGCTGCCGAGTAGGAGGCTGAAAAATGCTGAAGCAACACTTCATACGGTAGACCGATCGATGGCCCGATCTGCTTTAGTACTGACTGAAAGAAGGCCTCGAACTGGGGCGAAGGCCTGCCTGGCGTCGGTGACTCGACCTTTTCTCCAGGAAGAAGATTCAGCATGGTCATGGGACCAAGCTTAGCCCTTGACCTTTCTTGCTTTGGAGCCTTGGCGCTGTATTCATTGGCATAGCTTCTTTGGTCGAGGACGCTCACGCCCTCGGTCGTGATAAATGTCGTATAGAAGGCATTGATCACGGCGGCAGCAATCTCTGCCTCAGCGTAGCGGCTGAGCTGCTTAAACTTTTCAAGGGCTGGGGCAAGGAGTGGTTCGCCGCGGGTTTGATCTGACATTCTTCTATGGAAAACGTGAAGCACCTGGATATCATCACTTTTCGAGTAGCGGGGAACTCTCATAGTCTTGAGCTCTGCATAGCGATCGCCAAGGTATTTGCCGCGATTTAAGATGTGATAGGCAATGGGCTCGCCATTAAGGTCAAGCTCAACGCCTTCCCTTAGATCCTGCCGCCCCTGATAGTCGAGCGGATCAGTAAGCCTAGCACCCGGGATGAGCTGGACGGCAGTTGCGAGAAGGCCATGCTTTCGCACCTCCTTGACCCTACGAACCCCAAGAATGTCGCCATCAACGAACTGACTTCTAAGCACCTGATCCAGGAGCTCGGGGAATGTGGACCTACCTGTAAAGTCAAGGGCTGTGGATTCTGCGTGGAGCCTAAAGAGGTTCTCAGCCCGCGCCTCAAATCCCCGAGCCTCCTTTTCAGAGATTTCAAGGATCTCATGATTTAGCTTTGCCTGAGGCCAAAGCCCCTCACCCACGACGTTGCTGGTGATGTTTTCGATGGCGCCCCGAGCAATGGATTCATTGCGGTCAAGATCGCGGGACTGATCCCGGAGCACTTCAAGAGATGGAAGAAGAGCCTCGTCGGTATCCCCTGAGGCTGGCATCCAGTTCTCTACGATCCGATTGAAGGGATTGGCAGTCTTATAGCTATGACTCATGGATTGAGGCAGCAGCAGCCCTGATGGGCTTTCTTCGTAGTTCACTCGGGCACTCCTAAGATGATGTCACGGCCACCTTCTCTTGCAACCATGCGCCTTAGGAAGGTCTCGCGTTTGTAGAGGTCAGCAAGATTGGCTTTCTTGTGCCGCCTTCGATTGCCGCCAACTTCGATTTCAAACTCCTGATTCTTTTCTGCAGCCTCTATAGCCTTCTCAACAGCTTCTAGCTGCTCCCGATAGCTTTTCATGATTGGGCCCTCCCATCGAGATCATCGCAGACGGAATTGATATCCTGAGCCCAGAAACAAAACGCCGCATCTGCATAGCGCATGGCATCGTGGGCATGGTCAGCCACATGATCGGTTGTGACATAGGTTCTTATCATCTGTCCCTCCTGTCTTACCCACTTGGCCTTTGGGGCTGTGAGCTGGCGATAAAAGCTCTCGCGAAGCCCCTTATGAAAGTGCATAACCTGTGGCCCGGAATAGGAAATAAGCTGATTGCCATTTTTTAAGGCCTCCTTGATCTCTTTGGCTTTATCGATGGACTGGTTGATCGAGGAGTAAAGACGACCATGGGTTGCCAGTTTTCCCACAGGAAAAAGATCAACCGTCCGCTCCTTGACCTTGGTCGAGTTGCCAATGACGGGGGCTGAAGGGTTTCTCGATCCCTTGATGGCCAAGATAAACTCCGGAAGCCGTCCCCGGCAGAAGTTATAGACGGCCTCGGTGTTGTGGCCGCCCGTATCGACACAGGTTACAGCGATCCTAAGTTTGACTCCGGTGTGGTGGGTATAGGTCTGGCTAAGGACGCGGTAGACCTGACTCCAGATCTCATCCTTATTGGAATCGCCCTCGATGACCACATGGTCTAAGATCCAGTTTTCAAGATCCCGCCCCCAACCGCGGACCACGATATCTACGTGACTCGGATGGGTATCAACACCTGCTGTGATGGCTCCAATGCCTTGGGGCAGTGGATCATCTGGACCAAAGCTATAGTCTTCGGCAAGGGTCATGATGTCTTCTGGATCGATGGTTTTGATGTTTCGATCTTCCCAGGTTTCGCCTAGGACGTTATTGACGAAGACCTTCAGCTCTTGGGGGTTGGTTTTTCCCTTTTTGAACTGCTCAACAGAACTCTCCCAAGACCATGCTCCGAGGGGGGCATAGAGGGCAGGCAGATGAAAGCCCACAGACTTGGGGTTTACAGGGTTAGCGGTCGCCTGCCATGAGGCGTTTCCCCGCTTTAGTAGTTCGGGCTTATCTTCCTCATAATGCTTGTATTCACACTTTATGCAGCGATAGTGGACTCTTTCTTCGCCAAAGAAGAACCTTTTCCATTCAAAAATCTGAGGTTCCCCACAGCTAAGGCATTTAATGAAGTATTTGCGCTTGTCTGAAAAGTTATACTCCTCTTCAATCCGGCAAGAGCCATGAATGGTGGGAGTTGAGATGTAGAAGATCTTTTTTCGACCATCATAATGAGAGGTGCGGCCAAGGGCGATGCCA
Source organism: Pseudobacteriovorax antillogorgiicola (assembly GCF_900177345.1). Lineage (NCBI taxonomy): Bacteria > Pseudomonadati > Bdellovibrionota > Oligoflexia > Oligoflexales > Pseudobacteriovoracaceae > Pseudobacteriovorax > Pseudobacteriovorax antillogorgiicola. The sequence continues at coordinate 44,840 of NZ_FWZT01000035.1, read as the reverse complement.
CACGGATCGCCATGTCCCTGGCAATCATCATCGTAGGCCGACACCTCGTCAAACATCACAAACTGAACCGTATCAGATCGGAGAGAAACCTCCGATTTCGCAGTCCCTAGGTTTAAAAATCCACCTGGAAACTGCTTGGTAATCAGGGTGTCCTTGGCCTCTTTCTTACTTGAGTAACGTTCAAGCTCTTCGATCTTTCCCTGCAGTGATTTGCAGTTGCTCACAATCGGGCTGATTCTTTGCTTTGAGAACTTGTTTCGAAGTTCATCATTAGGCTGGACGATTAGCATCGGCGCAGGAGCGGCATCCATAACCCACAGCATCCAGGCCAAACCTGCTAAGGTACCACCAGTTTGCCAGCCCTTCATGAGAACAACTTTTTCAATGCCGTTATCAGGCATCAGAGCTGAAAGGATCTCGTACAGATATGGAGTTCGGTCAAAGTCCACAAGACCTGGAAAGGGGTTCTTGCCAGGGATCAAGTATAAGTTCTTCTCAGCATGCTCGGCAATGGTGATGTCGGGATTGGGTCTTAGGGCATAAGCGATATCAGGTAGGATTGAACCGTATTCGTCGCTCTTAAATTTGAAGTTGAGATCAAGCACGACTCACCTCCTCAATCGCATCTGAAAGACTTGATAGGAGTTTTTTAATCTCTCCAGCCATGGACCGACGAGCTTCAGTGATAATCGTCTCCACATCCTTCGATAGCCTGGTCGATGTGTTATCTCCGAACTCATCATCAAGAAAACGATCGATAGAGCGACGAAGGTCACCACTGATTTCATTGGGTGTGTTGAGGAGATTGTCCCTCAGACCTCTGAAGCTTTGAAACACCTCGTTCCTAATTTTTTCTTTGGGCATTAGAATTTTCGCTTCGGATTCGTATTCGAGCTTTTCGTTAAGTGCGGAATAGTGAATCTTCATGGCATTGGAGTCCTTAGGATCCATGATGCCTTCGGAGAGCTTGGTTAGATCGGAATGGTTTTGCTGTCCCTTGCGATACTTGGTTTGATCGGCATTGCCGAACCACTCTAAAATACCTTTCACAATATCAATTGATACTTTGCCATTGGATCTGCTGATCGATTTATTGAGCCTTTTACCGCTGGATATCTGCTGGGTAATAGCAGCTTTAGAAACACCAATAAGCTTGGCAAATTCGGCCTGACTTACGTCCCTCTGCAATAAGAAATGTCCTCTCAAAAAGGTTAAGGCAAAACACTCTCTACTTAACTTTTTTCAGTGTAGAAAAAACGAGATATGCACAGTCGTAGAAAGGGTTTCGCAAAATATGCATGTTTCGATTTGTTAAGTAGTTAAGTCAAAATTTTTTGCTTGTTGAGAGAGAGGATTGAGTTGGCCATCCACCCAAGAGGCAGGCATCATAGAAGGACCCAATAGCATTTATAGTATAGGGTATATTGGAAGTCAAGCGATTGGAATAAAATAATATGTTTTTCGGAATTTTACCTATGATCTAGAGTTGTCTAGCTTGCAGCGCGTGCAGCAGAGAAATGGAGCCACCAATAATAGACGCATCTTCCAACTATAAACATTTAAAGATTATTACCGATGGTATTGTTGATCGATATCATACGCTTTCACTTAGTCTAGCGGAGACTCGTTGATATAGAATTTGCCATCAACTTTTTTCTATATACACGCAAACAACTTCTGAAGAAATCGCTGATAACGATCAAAGATCATTTATTTTTGGATTGATTGTTTATCAGCGAATAAAAGGAAAATGATGATGGAAGATCTCTCTACCTGGAATATTCTCAAAGACTTAGCGGTTGTCCTAATTCCAATCGTGGCGATTTTAGTTGGGCTTTTTCTAAAAAGGGCTAGGATAAAACTGTATCTAGTCGAGAAGTCGGTACAGTTTAACCTTTCATTGATCGCAACCTGCCTCTTGATGGCTCTTGTTGCCACAAGTATAGTTTCAGAATTCTACATGAATCGCCTAGGCATCCAGATCAACGAACTCGTTACAGAAGATATTCCTTTAATCAAGAAAATATCGGACATGGAACTCAAGCACTTGGAAAAAGTTGTCTGGTTGGAGAGAGCAATCATCTATCAATCGTTGGGAGACGAGACAAGCCTTTCAAAAGCGGTAGCTGAATCCAAAAGGCTATCTAGCGAAATAGAGGAATTGATACTAGCAGCTTTGGAGCTTTCAAAAGAAGGAGTTGAACTTGCTCACAACGAAGCTGCACTGGCAGAATATAGCGGGTTGGTTAAAAAGTTATCGAACTTAGGTGAAGTTTTAGGTGCTTCAAAAAGAGAACTTGAAAAGATATATGAGAGCCTATCTCAGCGTAAGTCATTAAATCGAGAGGATCTAGATAGATTTGACGCATCCCAAGGGGAGTTTAGTAAGCTTGCAAAAAACATACTTTTTGACATTGAGACCTATACTTTACAGACTGGCATAAAAATTAGAAACTACGAGAAGAAGGCTGAAATGAAAATCATGGTCATTGCCTTTGGATCTCTACTGATGGCCATAGGTATAGTAAAAATATCCTCCTCCATTCTGAATACACGACTTGAAGTAAATGCAAGATATCTTGATGAAACTACGGTGCAAATGGGGGGCGCTATTGATTCTCTGGTTAATTCTAGTAGCTCTCTAAGAAACGTGTCCAACGACACAAAGGCTGCACTTTCCCATACGACCAGTGCTATGGCTGAAATAAGCTCCATTAATAAATGTAACTTCGAAAAATTTAAAGATATGCAGACCAGAGCTGAAAGTCTCAAAGTAAAGGTCACCGAATCAAATAGAAATATCGATAGCTTACTTTCTGCTATTGAGACGATTCAAAGCGCAGCTAGCGAGATCAGAAACGTTAGTGAGATTATGAACAAGGTCGACAAAGAGACTAAAGCTATCCACGAGATTGTTTTTAAAACTCAACTGTTATCGGTAAATGCTTCGATTGAAGCGTCGCAAGCTGGAGAGCTAGGAAAAGGTTTTAGCGTCGTTGCGGATGAGATATCGAAACTAGCTAACCTTAGCAGCAGTTGCACCGAGTCTATTGATGACTTGCTGAGCGAGAGTACAAGGCATGTTGAAAATATTTCTCAAAGAATCCTAAATAGTATCGACCGAGGCGTAAGTGTTACCCAAGCAGCCGCTGAGTTGTTTGGAAATATGAATGCGGAGATTTCAGCCCTGGTATCCTCAACTGACGATGCTTTTCAGGCGCTAGAGGAACAAAATGTTGGAGTAAAGTCTGTTGAAGCGTCGTTTCAAGAAATGAATCTGATTGCATCTCGAGAAATTGATCTGTCTCTTGAAGTCGATAAAGTCTCGGAAAGTGTAACCAGTAGTTATATAAAATTGCAAGAAGCCAATAAGAATATCGCAAGCCTGATTGCAGCTAAAAACAGATCTGACAACCCGAATGAAGAAAAGGTATCTGGTGATCTGAACCCTTCCCAAGAAGCGGCGTAATGCTGTTGATGCGGGGGGGTAGTAGATCACCCCAGCCTGCCAGCCTGCCAAAGCCTTGTTAGAGAAAGAAGCTAGCTGTGTACAGATTCAACAGGGATTCCTCAGCTCAAATTGCCTCTATCACTAAGAAAGCGACATTGAACGGGTAGCAACAGGTAGAATATCATTCGCTAACAGTATCAGACGTCATTTTTGATTGTCATAGACAATCCTGTCCAACAAAATCCATATTCTATTTTAGGATCACAAGCTTCGTGACCTTGGAGAGAAAGAGTTGCGTCAGCTTCTTGAAGCTATTGATGTGGAGGTTTTGGGGGAGTAGTGGGAGTGAAGTTTCGATACAAAATTAACCTGGAAAGAAAACTCGATGGGAAGTTCCCATCGAGCGTAAACTATCTACTTGCAGTTACCTTTTCCATCACAGCCTGGCTTGATGCCGTACTTTGAATCATACCCCTTCTCCCAAAGAGACTCCTGCTCTAGCTGAGACTTGTCAGCTTCCAGAGAAGCAATTTCCATATTCTTGCCAATAAGACAAGAGACCAATATTATGTTTGTCGCAACAAGTACGCCAATTAAAACAATCGCTTTATCCACGAGTTGTCCTTATCTTTTTACAGGCACTTTTATTGTTGAATGATTTTTTAGACTTAAAGCTATTAGACTTGAAATCATCGGGGGCAGACTCTAACCCAATAGAGCGGTAATACTCTTTATTAAAAGTCGCGTTTTTAAGTCCCACAGCGCTTATGCCTATGTTTATGTCTTTGAATTTAGAGTTTGAGTAATCACTGTAGACGCTTTCACAAACCTTTTTCGTAGTGCCTTTAGCAAAGTGCAGGTTGTTCGGGTTATTATTAATTGGTCGATCATTCTGAGGATCATATCCAGGATCAGCGGGATTAATTTTTGGCTGTCGCAAATTAACGGCTGTATCATCGCTCGGTTTGCTGTAATCGGGATGATCGAACGTTATAACGGTTGTGTCTTTGGTATCGGTAGGATTATTAGCCTTCTTGTCAGATGTTTTGTTATCAGATGTTTTGTTATCAGATGTTTTGTTATCAGATGTTTTGTTATCAGATGTTTTGTTATCAGATGTTTTGTTATCAGATGCTTTGTTCAAGTCTTTCTTATTTCCGTAGATTGAGTCCAGCCCGTTCGAAAATCGAAACTGCTGGTCACGCATTTCTCGGTCAGCTCGTGCCTCGTTTCTGTTAACATAAACCCCCCAAATATGAGTGGCCCCACCAATCAAAGCGGTAGCAATGGCAGTTCCTGCCGCAAGGCACGCAGTTGCATTGGCAGCACAAAAAGCTGCGCCGGCAGCGAAAATTCCGCCCTCTTTCTTGTGGTCTTCTCTATAGACGATCCCAGTCAAAGAGCCTGTAATACTACCCGTCGGCTCCTTGTGGCCTTTTAAGTCGATTGGCTGATTTCCATCCTGATTTGAAAGACAAGAAACGGCTTCGTGGGCTGAGGGGTTTACCTCTTTGAGCATACTCAAAAGTTTGTCGGAGTCGACATCAGCCAGCTTTGCGCTGGGATTTCCATCTAAAGCGTCGATGAGATCCCTAGTCATTTCTAACTGATTATCACAGGTCTCATAGGAATGAAACTTGCCTTCTGAATCAATTACAAGATCATTGTACTCTTCTATATTGTCCTGAATGTATGGCTCAAGATATTCAATCTTGTCGGATACGTCGACTTCCTTGCCGTACTTTTCGACCAGTTTATCAAACTTTGATACTGTTCTCGAATCGCACTTTGAGTGGAGAGCCATCTGCTTTGGGTTGTTCAAGGACTTCTGGAGAAGTTCTTGGCAAGCATTCTTGTGAGTGTTTGAGCATTGTCCTACATCTCGCATCACTGGAGCTTTTACTGCCGTCAACCCTAAACTAGCAAGTGGAAGTTGTGAAGGAGCAACAGTTGGAAGACTCTTTCCTAGTTCCCATTCGAGCCTTTCAAATCTCTTGGGGTCCACTGCTTTTAGTCGAGCATTACAAGCGATAGTAGGATCTTTCCCCTCGTATAGGGCGTCCAGCACACTTTTCCCTAGATTATAGCCTTTATTGTATATCTTTGGCTGTTTTCTCCAATCAGGGAGTCCATCAGATGGAAAGCCACCGCCGATATTGATGATATTGGGTTGCCCTCGTCCTCCGCCAATGCCTGAAGACTTTGTGCCGATGAATGAACCTTCGATACGCAGGCTCTTATCGCCTGGCACGTTCAGTTTTCTATGAATATCAAGATCCCCAAGATTAAACTTTTTAAGTTTTTCCTCTGCTAGTCTAAAATTTGGTGCAGCCCGAACAACTGGCTCAAAGAAAATAAGATAAGCAAGTGCGCTTGCCATAGCTCGTTTCATTATCATTCCTTTTTGGATCTAAGAAATACATTGCTGTTACCCGTCAGAATGGGCAGGTGAAGGCTTTCTAATCTAAAGGGACGAGCAAGGCAAGGAAATTCGAGAGTTGGTTTGAGATATTTCCCTCACAAGCAAATATGGCATATGATTAGGTCTTTAATCATTTAATCTATTGGACTTTTGACTGTGAGTTACAATCGAAACTCTCGATCAAAATTATCAGGATTAAGTGCAAAGATGAATTATGCATCTTAGAGCCCGGTTAGCTTCTAGCACTAGCCTCAACCACAGCCTTTTCTCGCTCAAGGCGCGATACATCCTTGGCTAACTCCTTGACTTCACCCTTCAGCTCGCCATTCTCCGTTAATAAGCGATCATGATTCTCCTTAAGCGTCTCGAACCTAGCATTTGATTCTGCTGCTTCGATCTTTGCTGATGATGCGACATCGGTAGCCGTTTCGATGCGATCGCGGAGCTTATGGTTTTCCTCTTGCTGGGCTGTGAGCTGCCCTTGGGTGGTTTTAAGCCCCACTTCAAGCTCGCCGCGCTTTCTCTTTTCCCCATCAAGCTCATCTTCAAGGCGCGAGATTTCATCCGCTGATTGTTCGAGATGGCTTTCGAGTTCTTCGATCCGGGCTTTTAGATCTTCCTTGGCTTTCGCCAGTGCGACTTTGATCTCGTTGGCGATGGCATTTTTAAGACCCGCCGAGAGCGTATCCACATAGCTGGCGTCGGCCTTGTTGTCTTCGCCGTGACGCCAGGCGTTGAGGTGGGCGGTGATTGTCCCAAAAGATCCGGTGCCGAGCTCGGCTCTGACCAGTCTCACGGTTGGGTTGATGCCCTTGTTGCGTAATTGAGCTGCGACGGCTGCCACGTCTTCAAAGCTGATTCCGGTTCTCATATGTAACGTAACTCAATAATGTTTCATAACGATACGTTATGTTATGATATAAGTATGCAGAATTGTCAAGGCTTTTGTCGTGAAAGGCCGGTGGAGACTGGCTTGAGGGCTAGTTGATCCTAGGGGGTTCGGTGGGTTGTTATGGGGAGGTTTTGGCGTGTTGTTTCAGATGTACTGCAATAAGATGCCAAGTAAGCACCCTTATAAGTTTTAGGGGGGTCAACGGAATGGCTAGAAACGTAAATTCAAGAATTGAGAAACTACTGATTTGGATTGTATGCAACGAACCAAAGCTTCACTTCATAAGTACTTCGCTAAATCTCAACCTTCCTGAGGGGAAACCTTTCAACTATGGAGCACCCTATCCTATAAGCGGCTCCCAAGAGGTTTCCTTCTGAAGCCCTCGCAACTCTTCTAGCATCGATTCATCAGCTTTATTGGCTTGATTCAGTAGAAGGTCGTCACGGGCCACATCGAAAAGATCTCCCACGTAGCTTACCAAATAAGCCTTCTCAGGCCCAGAAAGCTGAAACTTTCGACCGTAGTGCACCATGTAATCAGATATCTTTTTGAACCCATTTGGGGTCAAGCTCTCGAAAATATCGTTTAGAATACCCCGATGAACCATTACTTCTCGATCGTTGCTAAAGCAGTTCAGCACGAACAGGTCATTTCCGGTGATCGTAAGTACAGTGTAGTATAAGACCTTTCCATCCTTCTGGGCTGCAAAAGTAAACATCAGATAGCGACCAGCAATGAACCACCGTTTTTCTAGGTCAAACTGCTTCTTGAGTTCCGAAAATGTGAATGGGAACATGCCAGGGCTACCAAAGCTTAAGATGCGGTTCTTGCCATCTAGATCATCAATGGGACGACGTAAACTAACCCGTCCCATTTTTCTGTGGGCCCTCCATGCTCGATATAAAAGAGCCTTTTCGTGCTCACTAGGTAACTTCTCATCAGTCCACCCAATGACTTCGATAAAGACCTCTAGGGAACTCATGAAGCTCTCTCCGTCAGAGGCGTCTGCAAACCTAAGTTCTTTGTAGTGACGTCTCGCCTGCTCATCAAGCTTGCCGATCAGAAGAATCGCACGATCGAAAACTATAGAGGCATATGGCGCCCCTGGAATAACTAGGAACTGAATAGCGACAAGGCGTGGTCTATCAAGAGCGGTTACATATTTTCTTGCAGAAGCGAAACCGCTCTTGGTGCGGAGATAGAAAAGAAGAAGCTCCTCGCCATCGCTCTCATCTAGAGAGTCTTGGCCGGGAGCGGTGTCTTTTGAGAATTTTGTTAGGAAGCGATTGAATAGTTTCACCTAGACCTCTAAGTGCTTTTTTGAACTATTCTATCATGGTCTATCTGGACTCTTCAGGAACTGTTTCGCCTTTCTTGAACAGATCGCCCAAGACTGGATCGGTATCGCCATCGAGAACCTCTATATCGCGTCCTGTGTAGCCAATAAACAAGCCAAGAATGACTAGCAACGAAGATGTAAGGCTCTCAAACCATGAATAGGCGTCTGAAAACAATGAAAAAATCAATCCAAAGCCGATGATGTAGATCGGCCCTTCGATGTATACTTTTCTGATCTTCTTACGGTTCTTTTTCACTTCTTAAGAATCTCCTATGGAATAGCTACTTTTCCAGGGTCTGGATTGGGCGGCGGTGAAACGATACCACCGCCACTGCCAGGGGGCGTGGGTCTATAATATTCCTGAACTACTTGACCCTGATGTTCTAAAATTTTCGCTCTCAATCTTTTTAGATTGTATTTGTATAAACCTGCCTTTCTCAGATAAGCCTCGATTTTAGGCCATTCTTGCTGACCAGGTACAACTGGTATCCCATGCACACGCCAATTATCGCCCCATATTTTCATAATAGAGCCGCCCATCAGAGATGCTAGAAATTCGTCATTGCTTAATGAGTATTCGGATTCGCCGTGAATCACTACACACCAATCGCGGTCGTAGTAGACTGTTGGATTCTTACCATTCCAAATTGATCTTTGAGATCCGCATTCGTAGACGATCGTCCCGGGCCCGCCATTAATAGGTCCAATAGGTTCATTACCTGCACTGCCACCACCGCGAGGCACGATAAAAATTGTGTGACCATTTTGCCCTGGTATCGGCTTATCGAGCTTAATATCTGCCTTATCTTTACCTTTACCGTTTTTCTGAGCCAACTGAGCCTTTAAAATCTCTTTTTGGAGATCGTAACCGTGTTGTTTCTCAAGTTTCAAAAGTTCGTGATCCCTATTTTTTTGACCTTCCTCATTCTTCATTTGCTGAAGAATTAGCTCTCTTTGTGTTTGCTGATAGTTATCAATCATTGTATTCGTTAAACCAGCAATATAGCCCGCTGCGCCAGCGACAGCTCCCCAACATTGCGGGGCTGAATAACATGCCCTACCGGCTTTAAGTATGAAGGGAATCACCTGAATCGCCTGCTTATCAGCAGCAAACTTATGTTCCACATACCCAAGCGTTGACACATCGGCAGCATAAAACATGCCCTGCCCGACCTTGCCAAGGTGAACGCCTACAACTTTTCCGTCCTTCAAAATGGGAGATCCACTATTGCCAGGAACGGCTGGAATACCGTGAGCAAAGACACCATCCTGAACGGTGACCTCACCATCTACATCAACATTAAGGAAACCGTATTTCTCTGACTGTTGAACATTGCCATGCCGATCAATCATAGAGATTTGATTATCTACAGTCAGAACTTCAGTTTCGAGCTCTAGGTACTCCCAGATGTAGCCATCGACCTCAAGCCGCACTACATCAGACTCCGGGTAATCTTCTGTAACTCCCACAATACGATGTTCGTATTCGTCGTAGGTGAAGACCCCACCAACGTCTGGGCTCCAGCAGTGCTTTGCTGTCATGACTTCGTTGTTAGAGACCGCAAAGGCCGTACAGCGAAGCTCGCTACTGATGGTGCCAACTGAAGCCATCAAGGACCCACTAAACAACATGCTTCCTAGCAGTATGAGAGACTTGGACATCTTATCCTCGTTAAGTAGAACCAGAATTTCTAAACGAGGCATAATAGAATCAAGCTACGAGAGCAATTAGGGGAATTTGGTATGTCTCAAAAACAAACCATTATGGTGAGAATTTGGCATGCAACTGATTATATTGACTATCTTTTGATTGAGAGTAACTAGGGATAACTTTTCTAAACCAATGCTAGGTCAGGAGATGACGGTGATGTCGAGGAGATTAGCTCATCGGGCACTAGACGTAGTACCGGTTTGAATGGTCAAGCTAACTTAGTAGGTTTCTAAAGTCACCGACGCTCTGAGTCGCTCAGTAGGTCACTTGAGGTAGCAACTAGCCTTAAAGAGGGTATTGACGCTCCAAAAAGCCACTCTCTACATCGTCAATCTCCACCTAATAGACTACTGATCTCAACGTTTATCTTTTTTTTGGGTCAAGGGGTAAAAGGCCACTAATTTCTGGATCGAAGTTTTCAGGTCACTTTCTGATAGTGGTTTTCTCAGTAGATGAAAAAACAAATCGTTGTTCAATTCGAATTTTTCAATTGATTCTAAGCTAGCCCCTGAGACAGCTATCACTGGCATATGTGGATCTATAGCCACTATTTCATGTGCTAGATCAATTCCGTTCATTTCAAGCATCATGATGTCTGTATATACTGCATCAACCGTAAAGAAACAAGACTCATCCCCTAAAACCTGGATAGCTTCCATACCAGTGGCAACAATATATGTATCATGACCTAAATCTCTAAACATCTCAGAGATGACTAGCGCAACTTCCTCATCATCGTCTACGACAAGAAAATTCATTGCAGAGGACTCCTTATGAGTTCTTAAATATAGTTTTCATGTAGTACGTTAGACTCTTTGGGAATTTTAGCATACATTGAGATTATAGGTTTACGGGGTAATGATTCGTCTCGGTTCTTCTCAAGCAAGCTTTCGAAGTGAGGTTGCTGGCCTGATCTGGCTTGGTTATGGTGAGTTCTAACGTACAACGAAGTGCAAAAACTTGACAAGAACCTCGGGCTTAGAATTAACGTCAAGCTTTAAGAACAAGTTCTTAAAATGAATCCTAACGGTATTCGGCGAAAGACCAAGGCTTTCAGAAACTTCCTCTCCGCTGCACACCCCATTGACAAGATGTAGTAGCACATCTTTTTCACGCCTAGTTAATGAATACTTGGTAGAAAAAACTGCGACTTCATCATGATACTTCAGATCCATCCATAATCCTCGTGGTGGTTGATCGCCTAGAGTGAGGATGATTATACTTTCTGCGAAAGGGATGCAATAGGTTTTGAATCCTCAAAATTTAGACTCCCCACTCCATATACTCGCGAAAGCCCTTCATCGCTTCCTTCTCAACCGTCTCCTCAAACTCCCAGTGAGGCTTGTAGCTTTTCTTACCTGTGAGCAGATAGAGAAGCTTCAGACGTTTGTTGTTCCTGATCCTCATATAGATGCCTTCAGTCCCAGGATTGGGGTTCCTTGGATCATTCTTCGAGGATTTGAAGATCCGGTCCTTGTTATTGAGGATATAGCGCGGTTTCTTAGCTCTTGGGACCAGTGACTTTTCAGAACTCCGCACCCCCTTAGGAATCGCAAAGCGGTGGCTACCTTTGGAGAACGCTCCACCATCCTCCTGTTTTGTCATGAAGGCATCACGAGAATAGACCTCAGCAAAGGGGCGATCAGGATAGGCCTTGCGGTAGCGAATGCCTCGTTTCACATAGCCATTGCGGAGGGTGAACTTCTTAGGGAGTTCTTCTCTGACTGCAAGCGCGGCATCAGCTGCTGCTTTTGAAAGGGCTTTGGCTGTGTCGCGGGTGATTTCTTCCTTGAGTTCGTTAAGATTTGGAGTATCAACTACCAATGGTTTTCCTTAGTATTCAAGATTCAGCGGACTTGAGAAGGTATATTACTTTGATATTTCGTTTCAGGTGATGACATTCGATCGGAGATTGTGCGCAGTGATAGAGGTCAAAGTAGAGATTGAGCAAACTCTAGAACATTTGGGACTTGATGCCTAGAGTTTACTATTAGGGCGAATATGAGATTAGCTCAGCTCGATAGGGGACTAGCTTTCTTACTTATATTGTAAGCAACTTTCGTACCTACCAAATATTTCAGATACATAGAAAACTATCGCATTTTCATCATCAAAGCCACGAGTGAATAGTGAAAGATGCTTTCTAGTATTCTTGGTACTATAGATTCGATCTGTTAATATACGCTTTCTGATGCAACAGTTGCATTTCTATTATGGTGGATAAGACCTATGAATTGTTGCTAGAGATGCACAGTGTTATGACTTAAGGTTAGAGATAAATGTTTTAAAAACGTTCGCTCTAGCATCTCACCGTTTTTAGAGAGTCTCCTCCTTACAGCAAGCAGCATCGGCTGCCTCCCTTGAAAGGGCTGAGACGGTGTCCTTGGTGATGTCTTCTTTGATGTCTGATAGATCATCGGTTTGAGGTGTGATTTTAATCACTTATCACCTTACTATATCACAATAATTCAAGAATAAATTTGTTGTAGGAGAAGACCGACGAACCCTGCTCATGGTCATCAGGCTAGTTCTTGGAGGTTTCTCAAGCCTCCTTTTTCTAGCATTTTTACTCTAAAGTAAGAACTAAAGTCTAAATTTCTTTAGACAGATTTCGATTAATGAGGCGTCATTACCAATCATTTACCAAGATGATTCACGAGTGGAGGCTATCTGGCCTCCATTTTTTATCGAACAATCCCAACTCAAGACACCATACAGCCGAAGGTTTGTGCAAAAAGATTGCGATGGGAACCATTCGAGTTCATACTATTGCTAGTCACAATAGGAGCTGGCCTCCGACTACCCAACAACAGCCAAGCTCTTATCCTTTCGCATCGTCCCGACCTTTGGGTGATGCCAGAAGTAGCATTTCGGGGTTTCCTTCAGTAGCGTTAGTTCGTCAAAAAAATTCTTGGCAGCATCCTCAAGTCCATCTGAACTGTCAGGTTGCTCGTTCCGCATTTTTGCGGAATGAGGATTATGTTGCCTAAACCCGGTGATAATTTACGTCCACTTTTTTGTGGATCGTAAAACAGTCAATATTTTCAGAACAATACTTTAATTTTAGGGAAGACATTTTGGAGTCTCTTGTTGGCAGAATTTACAATTATCATTTTTGGTAATCGTAAGAAGCGTCTCTGTTACGCGTGTTTCTTTTAGCACTCGTAAGAAGCTCCCCTGTTAGCGTTCTTAGAGTCTGCTCGTTCGACTTTTTTGTCGAATGAGGATCCACTCACGATATTACCCCCTAGATCCCTAACCGATCCTTTAGTTCGCTTCTCGTCAAGTTATGTTTGAGAGTGCTACAAATCGCATCTAGATCTATTCTTGTCCTGCCTTCATTGACCTCGATTACATTCCTCTCGATGTCCATTCCCACCTTGGTAATTTTTCTAGGTTGTCGACGACCTTTTTTAGCAGGTTTCGCGATAGAGGTTACAAGACTTTTCTGCTCGGCTATTGATCGAATCTTGCCGCCGCCAAAAACCATATTAACATCAGCAGATGAAAGCTCAGCTAAAGGTACTTTTTCCTTGGTAAGGGTCTCGCGATTGAGGACATCCACCCTTTTGGTTTCGAGGAGGCTTTTTTGTTGATCAAGTGGCAGGCCCGATAGAGCATTCAAAAGTGTTTTCTGTCCAGCAAATTCAACGACAGCATGAGCGTCAATCTTCTTATGGGCAATCATTTTAATGTAGACTGATAAGCTGGACCTTAAATCACTAAGATCCTCGCCTCTTGTCTCAAGCTCCTGCCAGATAGATGCTAAATAATTCAGATGATCAGCAGTTACCTCAAGGGCCCTAGAAAAATGCTTCTTGAGGTCATCAGTAGACATTGATGCAAGCCTAGCTTTACCGACTTTCCGTAACGTCATTTTCATCTTGATCTCCTTTTACTTTGCTTTTTAGTTTTTCTGACAACGCCATAAAAGACAGAAGCTCTTTCTTCTTATAGTGCTCATTTCTGCGCTTGCGGCTCGATCTTAGCCACTCCTGATACTTCTTAGGGTCTTTCTCTTTAATTTCCTCTAGCCACAATCTCCTCCAATTATTGCTATCGCGGTTCCTTTTAGTTCGGATAGCGTCCCTTGCTTCTTGGGAGAGATCTTTTTCTCGCTCCTTCATACGGGCGTAACGCTCTTTGTTATGAGCTGGGTCATTTTCGAGGCGTCTCTGGTAAATCTCTCGGTTGTGAGCTGGAGCTTTTAATACCTTTTTCGAATAGGCCTTAAGAGACTTTCGTCGAGCTTGCTCTTTTCGACATTCCTCAGAGCACGTATTTCGCTTAACACTGAATGATTCATTCTCGATCTCTGATCCACATATCACACAAGGTCCCCGACGGCAGACTTTACATGCAGGGACCTCTCCCTTTACTAGAGAGGCTTGATTGACATCAAGCTGCCTTCCGCAAGTGCATTGACATAGCCATACCTTTACGTTGTTTCGACCATGTTTGACCGAACCAACTTCCCTAATCAGAGTTAAGCTTGAATAAGTATCTCCAGGTACTGGCATAGAACATCCTCTCTAAGTTTGATCTTGCTCAATTATCTCAGTTTCCTTCCAGCGGAGCGCATTATCTTCAGCTGCAATCTGCGCAGAAACCGATTGAGCAATCTTCCATTTCAGAGGACCGGCTTTAGTCTTCTTTCTAAACTCAGAAAAGTCTTCAAAGTAGGTATACATAGGATCGCCTTCTTCATATTCTACTTCGAGCAGATCCTGGCGAATCAAAGCTAATTGTTGCATGTGTTCAATAACATGGAGAGGTATCTTGCGATCACCCTTCTCCCAGCGCTGCCACGTTCTAGGTTCACATTTACCAACTATCTCTGCAGCTTCGTTAACTTCGAGGAATAGCAACTTTCTTATCTGTTTTAGTTCTAAATTAGTCACTGGATCTCCGTATTAGAGTTGATTTCGGGGGATTACTACCGAAGCTCTTTTAATGTTGGCTGCACCTGAGTCACGTCCACAAAATACACTGCGCCTTGCTCATCTTCCATTAAACAAGCTTTATAACCCAATGCTTTGGCACACTGCGCCGTCATTAGTTGTAACCACCAGCTAAACTCGGCGGTACTTTCATAGTCTTGCGATTCTGACTTCTCTGAGATTAAATCGTAATAGCTAGAAGATTCGTCGAGTAGGTCTTGAGCTTCTTCTTCGTCTATTTCGATTGGACAAGCATCAATGACCTTCTTGACGATAGCATCAAGCTTATCTGCTTCATCGACATAGAACAAAGACCTTGCTCTTATAACGTCAGAGTCGTCAAGCTCCACTGAGTAAACAGCTTTGACATCGCCCATAAGATATTCATCTTGTGAAAAGCATAGAAATTCACCAAATAGGCCTTTACTGTGAAACTCTTCGATTACCTGTGGCGATGTGTGAAGGACTTCCATATTCTCTCCGGTATTGAGAACCTACAGACCATCATGGTCGCAATTGCGACCATTTGCAAGTCATTTCTGAGAAAAGTTCGAGACTACGTATATTTATGGTGTTTGAAGGGTCTGGCTAGATCCAGACTTGATTCAAAGCAAACCGCCGAAACTTCTCAATGATCCTTGCCCGGTTCTTTGCCCCAACCCTCTGCCGGACCTCCCTGATACACTCACGAACTCTACGTCGAGGGACATCGTGAGCCTTCGAGATTTCGGTGTCTTGATACCCATGGAGCAGATACTCCAGAACGAGTCGATGGTAACCGCTAAGCCCAAAGCGGCTAGTGAATCGCTCCACCAGGTCAAACTCCTCGTCAGGGTCGATCCCCGCGATGATTGGGTTCAATTACTTTCTCCCATGAACACATTGAAAAGGGCTAAGGATGCTGCCACTCCAATCGCAAGACCAAAGCCAAACATCTTCCAGGCAAATGGTGTCAGTGCTGCAAACTTACGTTTGGATCGATAGGATTTGTGAATGGGTGACAGCATCTGGTAGCTCCTTAGGTTAAGCTGCGATTGGTGTGGAAATGATGTCTTCAGCAGTATCGAGCAGGAATCTGGCTAAGCCGATACCCTCGATCCCATCAAGGTCAAGAATCTCATCATCTACTAGTGTAATTCCCGAAACAGCAACGGCAAGCTTTCTTTGGAAGTCACCATCCAGCAAGAGCTTTGCGATATCGGTGTAGCTTAGACCGTCGCCCCTTGCCTCCTCGTAGATGAACTTTGTAATCGCAGCAACCAGTGATAGCATTTCGGTTAACTCCTTTGTTCCGTGTTTCTGAACCATTTTTTCTCCATGTTGTTATTAAAAGCCAGCTTTGGGGCTGGGAAATTCTTGGGTGGCATTGTCATTACTTCTCTTTCCTTACTCGATATAACATTCTGTTTTTTAGGGTATTTTCGCTTGCTAACAACCAATGGTTGTGACCAGACGACGCGCCTCCTATTTGGTTTCTACAAAGAGAGTTGCCCGAACCGCGCAGTCTTTAGCTTCAAGAAGCTTTCGAAGTGCAGCCGTCGATTCAGGATTGCGAGGTAACTTTTCCAGCTCCTGGGCGAGATCGCAGAACGGTTTAGAGATTCTCTGCAATCGTGTTGGAAGGTGATCGTATGTGAAAAACTGCATCAGACTATTCATTGCTTTTTCCTTTGTTATTAAGCTTATTTACTGGGACTTCGAGACAATTTGTCCCGCAGTCATGACTGACTTTGGATGGATAACATGATGTTCTAATAGCTCTTTTCGGGTGGACAGGACAATCTGTCCCGTACTGATGGCATGGACTCCAGTAGACGCTAAGCTATCGTTTTTGTTCAGAAGCCCAAACGGGATCGCGGTCACATGTTCTACTAACTCTGATAGGAGCACTGAAATTGCCGATCCAGCTGCTAAAGTAGTAGTGCCTGCCCTTGTGCTCCTTTAGGTAGGTGACATCATCAAAGAAGACACTAGCTGCCTCGCCAAGATCCAGATCTAGATACCGAGCCTTCGGGCCATCTGAGGCTTTGGGTTGATTGCTCTCGCGAAGAAAGGCGCCAACAACAAACTCTGGCAAGCCCTCAAAATACATTCTCGAAATCGCACCAATAGTCATCGGCTTTCCTGATCCGCTCGATCCTTTAGATAGCCTGGGTTTGATGTAACCGTCTAGAACAGGCGACAAAGGGAGTGAAGCCAGGACAAGCTTAAGATTCTTCTCGGCGGTTTTCTTGGCATTGTAGCAAGACAATAGTTCTGAAATGCTTTCCACAGGAACAGAGTGGCCTTTTAACTCTTTCTCAAGGTCTAACAGCAAGTCCGAGTCGATGAGTGAACTACCGTTTCTCTCCTTCATCGATAGCTTGATACACTCAGTCAAAAATCGGCGCATCTCATGCCCTGCTTCCTTATGGCCGTTGGCAATGATCTCCATTGCAACTTGAACTGTGGTAGAAATTTCCTTTCGATAAGAGGCTCCAATTTCTCGTTCGACATTTTTGTCGAACGAGAAATAATCAATGTTTTCAGTATAGTATTGAAGCTTCCTGTGAGCCCACTTGTTGAAGTCGATACTTGTCGCTATTCCACCTTTCTCTGCTAGAGTTTGATAGATGTCCCTAAGGTTGACTTTGTCGTCAAGATTGATTGGCTTTGAATTCACAAAATCTACCGATACTATTTCTGCTTCCATTGCTTTTCCTTTGATTAATATATTTCTGCTTAGGGTTGATGTCGGTTTTCAGTCAGGGCACCAAATGCTTCCGCTGCCATATTGAGAGACTTGTCGGTTCAACCAGCTCTCATTTTCGCCTTTGACTGAAAGATCCTACCGCCCACCCTTGGATGAACTCTGATAATTGTTTTTGGTGTTTCCTCGACAATCTTCGCCTCATCGAAAAAACGCTTAGCCACAAACTCAAGCCCAGCCTTTTTATAGGGCCGAGACATATTGGTCTCACCCTTCTCATTTTTATGCTGGAAATGACCTTTTGGATGGTGCGCACCGCTTAATACACCTCGAACGATCTCTTTCGATATCCCAGGAAAGTGAGTTGCAGCTATTTCGGAAATCGTCATGCAGTCGCTAGGAAATTCGTCTTCCTTGGAGAGAGCCGCTCTGACTTTAACATCAATGGCCTCGTCCGATGTGTTCAGCTGGATTTGCTTGATCTTTTCATCTTGCTCCAGCTGATGCTTTCGCATTTGAAGCATAGCTGCTAGCTGTGCCGAGACCGGATCATGCCGTGCTTGCTCTTCCAAAGCTTCTACTTGACTATGTGTTCGGACCAGAAAAGAAAGATAAGCACTGCCCAAAGCATTGTTCCAACGAGCGACAATAAATCTCGCCGCGTCCACAGTGAAGACATACTCTTGGAAGGGCAAGCCATTAATATCATTAGCCCTGACAAATGTCAGGGCTGTCAAATTATTCAACTCCAGCTCATCTAGAAGCCCTCTTTTAGTTAGCTTCCTTCGCAAGTCTGAGTTTGAAATTCCTAGGCTAGCTGCAATCTCACTAGCATAAAGGCCAAGCTTCCCATCAAGCTCAGGCTTGGGGCTGGGTTCGATAAATGATGATTTTTCTAAACTTGTCATGTTTCTTCTCACTGTAAGTTAAAGTTTTTTAAAGTTTTTTAGGAACTTCACAACCAGTGGTTGTGAACATAAGGCGTATCTATCGCCGCTCATTCCGAACAGCCATCTCGCGGCGAATTTCAGCAACCTGAACATTGAGGGTCTGAAGAGACTCGATCACACCAGCCATCGCATTGAAGACTGGTTCAGCAGCGGCGATCTTTTGCTTGAGCGCACTGATCTCTTCGGTTACCTCATCGATCTCACGTCTGAGAACATCCTGAACAACAAGCCGCGATACTAGGACCACAGTCCCAAGACCCGTCGTGCCGAGAGTGAAAACTCCACCGGGAATGGTAGAAAGAAACGTCTCTATTCCTGAAGCTGCCATAGTCTAAACTCAATCCTTCCCGGTCCATCGGTAAACATCTTTCGGTACCGCCCATCTGAGATACGCGAATCGTTCGTCCATAAAATCCCCTCTAGTGCATCTTTGAAGAGCTTCGTATAGTTATCCTCGTCGGGTTTGGTATCTGCCCAAACCTTGGACTTTCTTTTCGAAGCAGGCCTACGACGGTAATAAACAACATCTAAGCCAAGGGGCCCGTCTAGTGGGGCTCCGCGGTAGTTCTCTTTGATGTAATCTCTAATGGCTTGCGCCGCGTTTCGGACCTTTGCTGGAGTGTAGGCCCTTCCCCTACCCCACTTGGTGGAGTTCTTCGGGGTTGGTTCGACAGGAACAGTAAATGAGATATCAGGCAACAGGTTCCTCAAATAGGTTTTTGACTCTAATACTTGTATTCTCGCATCGTCCCCGCCAGAGGGTGATGCCATATGATGGTTTTGGCGGTTTCTTTTAAGACCTTTCGCTCAGAGAAAAGCTTATCCGCAGCTGCACCTAGACCGCTCTCCTTCCAAGGGTGGGAAACCGTGCGCAGGCCATTGTCATCAATATGGACATGGCTGCCCCTCGGATGGCCAAGAGCATTGAGATAGGTCATGACCTTAGCCCTTGCCACCCCAGGAAAATAGTCGGTTAAGATCTCACCAACTCTTATGCAGTCATCAGGAAAAGTCTGATGGTCAGTTAGTGCTTGCTCGATCCTAGACTCAACCAATCTTGGAGTCTCGACCTCGACTCTATGCTCTACATTGGAGAGGCGTTGGTTCTGGCTAGATATCTCATCAAGCATTCCCCTGAGGACTTCAATATTGTTTGTCGGTCTTGTATGAAACTCGTAGGCTTTTTCTGCCACGGCCCACAGTTGATTGTAAATTGCCCAGGCCGAATCGGAATGGATGACCTTAGCTAACGCCCTTATGGTTTCCTTGGGGAGAAAGGTCGCGCGGTTGATCCTTTGCCCTATAACCCCTAGATTTCTCAACTCTTTTAGCTTGGTCCTGACAATCTGTGAGGATTCCAAATTGTGTCTTTTGAGGTGTTGCCAAATCGCAGTCTCTTGAACTTCGAAGATTCTCGCTGCCTCTGTTAATAGCATTCCTTCTTCATCGCCCAGCTTGATTAGGTCAACGAGTAGATTCTCGTTTTCTACCTGCACTGACTTGGCGTTAACTTCAATAATACTCATAGCTATCCTAATCCTTTAAAATAGTGAGGCCGAGGCCTTGTTTCTTACGCAATAGGCCCATCAAGAGGCTTTCAGTTCTAGGATCTCGACGTTATCCTCTTCTTTTTTCCTACGAAGGTTCTCAGCCTGAATATTCTCTTTCTGCTTTCGCAGCTTCTTAATATACGAAGTGAATTCATCGCCAATGGTTTTCTTGATCCGAGTGATAATTTGTATCTGCCCATCGATGGAAACAATGTGATCCTTGATTTCGTCTTCGTTGAAATCGTAAATAGTTTCTTCGCTGATCTGCTTAAAGTCATCGTTAAGCTCGCATATTTTCTCGTAGCTGATCATAGTTACGCTCCCAAATCACGCATTGGATTTTTAATTATTCTATTATTGCATTAGATTATTCTATCTATTCGACCAAGTATTAACGACTTTGCTTTCTTGGTGACTTCTTATAAGTGAATCCATCCGCACCGCTTCATCCTCTGAAATCTTAGAGAAGAAGCAAACGATTGGATAGCCACCACCTTGTTTCCGCTTCATCAAATCACCTAGAACATCAGCAAATGGGAAGTCACCCTCTGAGGCTCTGATACCATATCCTTCAGCACTAACTGCGGCGTTGACCTTATCTAGATACTTGTAGTGATAGTAGTAGTATTTTCTCAAAACGGTACATCCATATCGTAGCCGCCTGGAGCAACATCAGCTGGCGGATTAAAGTTCGCTGCAGTGTCTTTAGCCTCCGCTTGCCCTCCTCCAATAAATTGAACCGTCTGAGCTATGACTTCGGTCGAGTAACGCTTCTGACCATGCTTATCCTGCCAGCTTCTGGTTTGGATTCTACCCTCGACATAGACGGTGCGGCCCTTAGCCAGGTACTTTGCGCAGTTTTCAGCCTGCTTATTCCAGACGATAACCCTGTGCCATTGGCTAGCTTCTTTGCGGTTGCCTGCAGCATCGGTGCGCGTCTCATTGGTTGCAATGCTTAGAGTACACACCGGAGCTCCCGATGCGGTGTAGTTTAAATCTGGATCTTGACCCAGATTGCCAAGAATGATTGCCTTATTGATTGACGCCATAGCCGGCCTCCTTTAGCCAAAGTTTTAGTTTTTGTCCTAGTTCACGGTCAGGGGTTCCATCGAGGAAGGTAGCCACTTCATCAAAGCGGCTAGGATCGACACCAAGGGCTGAAAGCTTTCTATTGAGACCCTTCCTGCGACTGAGGTCGCTTTTGCTAAACCTTGGCTCTTCTAGAGCTTTTGGTTTATGGACCTGGATTGGTTCATCATACTGAGGAGGCATCTCCTCTCTGATATAGAACTGGCCTAGGTCCTGGGGAAAGGCTTTGCGAAGGGCTTTAGCCTCGGCGCACTTTTCGAGCATGGTCCTTGGTTTGGATTGCCAAAAGCTTGTGGGCCTGCCGTTTTTTTGCTGAACCTGCTCGTCATAAAAGGCCATGCCAGAGAAGTTTCCAGTCTCACCACTCTTTAGGTTCCGGCGGACCGTAACCGTACAGGCCTTGCCACCATCGGTAAAGATTGGCTCCGAGCAACCAGCATAGTCACCCGTTCGATGAGCAATGAGTCTTAAGGAGTCAATCGAGAGAATAAAGGCGGGCTTTGCAGGTCCGTCTTTGCTCCGATACTTCACAAAATAGATCTGATTTGCTGCTGGGTTCAGGCCTCGCGCCCTGCAAACACCAATAAAGTGTTCAAACTCTTGGTCCGTCGCCCCCTTTGCATAGTGCTGCTTGATGTAGTCTTGCTCTGTTTTAGATACTAAATGCCCCATCGCTACCCCACTAATTCCATAAATTCATCTTCCACTTCCTGCTCCTCCCGAAGCTCTTTCAGTCCAGAAAAGGGAAGCCCGAGCTCCAGGATCTCTTCCTGAAGCCCCGGCCACTTGCCGCTTTCAAGGCAAGTTTTCAATGTGAGTAGGGACCGCCGGATAAAGTGATCGCCAAGAGCAATCTCCTTTTCCGAGGCCCGATACAATGCGGTGAGATAGGGGGCGGAGTTAGACACGGCGAGAAAAAGATACTCTTTCGGACGGATGCCCGTGACAGCCTCGATTCCTTCAAGGGTCAAGGCTGCTGAGACATAGTAGTGATATTTATAGGCTTGGTATTGAAAACCCTTAGGACTTGGATCAACCGTAGTTTTAAAGTCGATGACAGACATACCGTCCGGAGTGATATAGTCCGGACGGCACTTAATCAGAGAGTTAGTAACAGCGTCATGCCAGTAGAAAGAAGACTCATAGAAGCCTCGGGATAGATGATACTTTTGGAATGGACGGTAGCTTCGCGCTGCATCGTACATCGCTAGGACTTGATCGTATTCGGACCTTTTAAGAGGCATATGCTTTGGGTAGCGCTTTACAAAATCCTTCCAGCTCTTGGTTGTCTTATTCACACCAGGATCTGGATGGACAACATATTTATCTTTGAAAACGCCTTCCATAGCTTCATGGAAAGCAGTTCCGATATTCAGGGACTTTGTCGATTTTTGCGGGACTTTTGTTTTGAGATAGATGGGAGCTTTATCAATCTGGCAAAGGCTGGTTTTTGAATAGCCTGGCGATTGATGATAGCTTTCAATGGGTAGATCCCGATAGACGCCTTCCTTCATACGTATTCGAGAAAGCGTATCAACATCGCTGTTTGAGACTTTCAAATTACTCAGTTTACTCAATTGATACGCTCCTTCGATAAAGTAAGTAAGAAAGAAAATGTCATGGCTCATCGAAGATACGAGCTAATGGTTTAGTTGAAAAGCTCAAACCCTTTTACTATCTGTATTTCTGTTGACCCTGGTTCTATAGATTTGGTCGCAGTAGTTTTATGAAGAGTGGCGAACATGCACTTGGTAGCGGAATTTGGTTGAAGTGCGAACAACTTGAGATTCCCTATTCCTGCCCAACAACCTTTCGCGCAAGCACAATGCTGTTATCAAAAAAAGAGAATCACCTTGTTACCCTCAAGAGATATTGGAGAAGCATTTAATATCTTTTAGAGAGAATTTATACCATTTAGGTGATTTAGAGATTTAGTGGAGAACAAAGTCCTTACTGACTATGGGGTTTGGTCGATGACTTTGCCAGTTAACTGTTATGAACTTGCCACTTAGTTGGCTTAGGATTGACAGTTAAGTGTTAGGTCAGTTGCCACCTAACTGATAGGGGCTTGTCAGTTAAGTCCTAAGGACTTGCCAGTTAATTGGCAAGGAGAACAGTGAAACCGAGTACAAATTGCAGACTTATCCACATGGCAGACGGATCTTATGGAAATTTTAGGCTTGGATTATGTTTTAGGCAATAGGAGAGGTAGCCGGCGGATGCCAGTGACAGGAAAGCTATTCATTTTTTAGGTTGATCAGAAGTCCGGAACACCAAGATCACTGAAGTCTAGAGCTTTCACTAGATCGGAAGGCATACTATCAGACTTGGGGCTAGGTTCAGCTTCGAGCTTTCTAGACACGAAGTTTGAGATGTAAGTCTGTTCGTCTCTTTTAAATGGCATCTTTTCAAGCCAGTAGGAAAATGCATTTGAGATGATAGGTTTTGGGATATTCGCCAGTGTCATCGTATCAAGGTAGCCCGCGAGGACCCCACTCGCCTCACTTCGCTTCTCGGCAACAGTCTCAAAGATCTCGATTAGGGGCTTACTATAGATAAAGTTTATGGCGAAGGATCGATCGTTCTCGCTACCGCCGCGCTTTTTGATCATATTGAGCACGGGGATGATGTAGTCTTCCCTCGCCCAGCCGGCATCCTTCATCGACTTTTTAAGCCTTTTAAGGGCTCCCTCAGTGCCGTAGACGTTAAGGTGCTCAGCAAAGCGAACTTCCCAATTATCCTGTGCAAGGCGCTGCCTTCGGCCTGGTTTCTTGGTTTCTTTGAGATTTTTCTTGTAGGAGTCTGGCCTCACAAACTGCTTAGCTTTTCGCTCTTCATGAGAAAGATAGCGAACGTTGCTTGGTATCTCACTACCGTCTTGCTCATGCCGCCTTCTGATCATGGAGTTCGTCGCGTTAACTACGTTAAGCCTTCGCTTACGCCTAATTCTTTTGCCGTAGGAGGGAGCTGAGAAGAACACCTCCAGCTCGTCATCACTAATATCTTCACCAGCCTTGATCTTCTCCATAAAATTCAAAAAGCCAGCTGAAAGCTGAACATTGTGGGCAGCAAAAGAGCCATATTTATAGACTTCCCCATTATGCTCATACACCGACTCTTCGTAGCTAAGGCCATTTAGAAGAATGAAGCCATAGGCCTGCCATTGATCCTTATAATTCGAACCCGTGGTAGGAGAGCTCTTGTTTAAGATACTAGCCATTTTAGAGTTTGAGATATGCCAACTAGTTGCGATGGCGTAGCCTTTGCCCCTATAGTTTTCCGACCTTGGAAGGAACTTTAAAAAGAAGTTCATAAGAACAGCATCTGAGATAGCAGTCCTCTCAGAAAGAAGTGCATAGGCTTTCATAAAATCAATGTTGGTGTATAAGGTTTGCGCCTGGGTGTCAGTAGTGGCAACAGCAGCCATAGGGTCTCCGGTGGTGGGAATTAAGCAGATAGATTGTGTAGCGCGTCGAATTCTTCGTAGTCAGAGCGAAGGATTTCATCAGCCTCAGTTCGGGTTTCGCAGATAGCGACTAATATCGTAATTGCAGTTCCAAGCCTCGCCTGACGCTTGCCGTTCAAGAGCTTCGAGAGACTTTCTTTCGACACGTTGGTGCGTCTTTCGAGAACAGCTAGTGAACGGGACGGGTGGGACTCTTTCCAAGATTTGATTTTCTCAATCAATTGCATAGGGGCCTCGTGCCATAAAGTTTGAGTGACTCTTTCGAGAAACAAAAAATTTTTTGACTGAAAATAAATGTCATCAGGGTGAGCGCTTTGGATTTACGCCAAAGAGGGAACTTAACCCACTATAGCGACGTTTCATGCAACCAGAACGGGTCGTCATTGCTCATGGTGAATAACGGGCAATGTAAAACAACTCCAAAAGTATTCACTACGCATGTCAAACTATGTCTGTAACCTGTTTGACGGATTGTATTTTCAGCCGGACGGCACTAGTGTGTGTTCAGGAAAGCACATCTCTTGTGCTTTTCCGAACGCTCGCCAGAGCGTCCTAGGAAGCGGCATGTGGAAGGCAATTCGAAGTGACTCGCCAAAGTAACAACTCGTTCTGCTTTCCGCCGCTTGAGCTTCTCAAAGATTTCCTGAGATTTCACTTCAACAGCTGCAAAATCCCATTATCTTTCGCTACTCTAGAGAGCAAGAAGAGTCTTTGCAATACGGCTATATGGCTATTTATATCAACGACCTCACGATTTTCCCACCATTGATACATTAACCTGGCCATTTTGTAGAGAAGATGCTATCGATCCCTTGGGAACTTAGGCTTTATTGATATGAAAAAAATGGATTGGAATCTGATTATGGAAAAGACTCCTCTGGAGTTGGCTATTGAACTGGTTCATCGAGAAAAAGAGACCAATTCTTGGGCTAAGCTTTCAACAAGGACAGGGTTGGCAATAAACACACTGAGATCAGTTGAGAGACAAGACTTTGACACATCAGAAGAAACTATATATTCAATAATTGCAGGATTGGAATGCCCTACCTTAGCATGGGACATCGCCAGGAAGTTTTTTTCGACAAAATCACTAACAAAACTTGTAGAAAAAGCAAAGGCTTTCGCTAAGGATAGACCTGTGCGGACCCCCAATGAAGATTTCTATGATCCAGTATTTCAGCATATACTGATGTATTCATTTAGCGGTTTAAAAGTAGACTCTTATCTAAAGCGCTTTCCTAATCATAGTGAGACTGTAGATCTCCTTTATGAAAGCGGAGTTCTTGAAAAGTCGAACGAAGAAGGTATCCTTGTTTGTCCATTTTATGACCGGAAAGATCCTTTAGTAAGTATGAAACTTGCCAAGGCCAGGCTTGATGTTTTTCTAGCTTACGAAAAACGTAATATTTCAGGCCCAGTATTGGATATGGTAGAAAGGGTAGATTTAGAGGGCTTTCTCAAGATCCGAAAGATTATCTGGAAGGCCTTTGACGAAGCTACAGATATTGCCTTGTTACATGAGTCTAGAGATGGAATTGATCTTTCGATGAGTTTGATGTGTATAGCCTTTGGCCTTAGCAAAGAACAAAAAGATGAAATAAAAACCCTAAGAGATAAGGAAAACATATGAGGCTACTTGTTCTGTATTCATTAATTCTATCCTGTATTTGTTCCGCAGCAATTGCGGGCGATGTAGGTGGTGGGGAGTTCTCGGTAAGTATCCAGAAATACCGAGACCTTGACAGACGGCTGACACTCAGAGCGGCTACAGGAGAGGCAAAGGCTACCATTCCAGGAACAAACATCCTTGCTCACAGGTTAGATACAGAAATTCGAACAGTAGACGAAGATAAGCTAGTCGTAGCTAAGGGTCACGAACGACCCCAAGATGTTAAGGCGATGGTCAATCTACGTAAAAAAGTAGATCAACTGAAAGCTATGTAACAACGAATGCCAGCAAAAGCTGGCCTCCACTATTTTTTATTCTTTGGCTGAATATGCTCTTTAAGTTCAGTACCAGGTTTAAAGACTGGAACCTTCCGTGCTGGAATCTTTACAGCCTCGCCAGTCTGAGGGTTAATCCCCTTCCTTGCCGCCCTCTGTGAAATTTTGAATTTACCAAACCCAGGAAGAGCAAAGTCAGCGTCTGTTTTCAGTTTTTTCATATGAGCATAGCCAATCTCCTTGTAGCTATCGAAAACTTTTTTGACATCCGTTTTGGTCATACCTGTAGCATGCGATATCCTGGATAAGCTCCGCTTGTGTCATAGAATTCTCTCCATTGACAAAATGTTGTTAGAGATATAATTCTAGATTT
Organism: Pseudobacteriovorax antillogorgiicola; assembly: GCF_900177345.1. Lineage (NCBI taxonomy): Bacteria > Pseudomonadati > Bdellovibrionota > Oligoflexia > Oligoflexales > Pseudobacteriovoracaceae > Pseudobacteriovorax > Pseudobacteriovorax antillogorgiicola. Next base: position 18,024 of record NZ_FWZT01000035.1, on the reverse strand, counting down.
AGAAACCAGCCAGTCGCAATGAGATATTTAGCTTTTAATATCATTTACACGGATATTTAGCCTTTAATCGAGCTTTACCATTTAGTACTGTTGCAAAAGCCCCACCACACAACACTTTCACGTGATCGATCTAACAGTTAGTTGATAGAAATCTATCGCTTATCTGACCATAGCCTATCCGTTAATTGATGGCTTCTTATCAGTTAGCTGTCTTAGTTTCTATCAGCTATTTGATAGATCCTGTCAGTTAATTGATAGGTATCGAGACAAGGCTAGATTTTTTGTGCTTCTTAGGCACTTTTTGAGGGTTAAATTATTGTTTATGGAGAGCTGAGTCTGAAAAAGGCAATAGGAAGCGGAGCTGACGACATGTCAGTTAAAAGAAAGGCAAGATTTCGGTTTGGTCAAGGGTCGGGGATTCCTGATTCGAGGTCACCGAAATCGAGAGCTGGAGCAGTTGTTGGAGCCTGAGGCGTTGGCTCCTCCTCGGTCCATTGGTTGGCTTGCCCTTGATGAATCAGCTGATTCACAAAGCCTTTGATCGAAGCTTTAAGCTGGGACGAATACGCAACCTTTGATAGCCAGTATGAGAATACCTTTGGGATCACCATCGATGGAATGTTTGCACTTTGAAGCATATCAACGTGATTTGATAGTGCAGCGGGCAACTTATTAGGCTCTTCTGTGAGAGTATCGACAAGGTCGATGAAGGGCTTATTGAAAACAAAGTTTATCGCAAAAAGCTGATCATTCTCGGTACCACGTTTGCTAAGCATATTGAGGACCGCGATAATATAGTCCTCCCTAGCCCAGCCTGCAGCTTTCATAGATCTCTTCAGCCTTCGAAGAGCTTCTTCGAGACCATAAACGTTGTAGTCAATTAGAAACTTATGCTTCCAACCTTTGATTTCCCTGCGCTGACGACGAGTGGGGCGACGGGTTTGCTTCAGATTTTCAATGTAAATATCAGGACGCTTGTAAAGCCTTTTCCTCCTCTCTTCAGGAGTCAGAAGCAGGCAATCGGGGGGAACCTCTGTTCCATTTTCTTGCGCGTATCTGCGTTGAGTCGATGTCCTGGCATTAGCATTGTTCATCCGCCTTTTTCTATAATGGCGCTTGCCATATTCTTTGCCCGGTATGAAAGCCTCTAGCATTTCATCTTGGATTTCCTCACCGTTCTTCACGGCAATGAGAAAATCACGGAAAGCTTTGGTAATCCGAATCTGATGTGTATTGGAACAGCCGTGCTTGAAGTACTCACCGTTTTGCATATAGACTGAGGAGCTATAGTCCTTGTCGTTCAGTTCAACAAAGTTGAATGCCAGCCAAGCATCTTTATAGTTGGAGCCAGTTGAAGCGGCCCGGCGATGAAGCTCTGCTGCGAGCTTTGCATTTGATATCTCCCAGCAGCTATCTACCGAATAGCCTCGACCGCGATAGTTGCGAGGATTTTGCAGAAATTGCAAAAGGAAGCCAGTCGTCATCGCGTGGGGCAAGCCTGTACGATCTAAAAGTATTCCATAAGCTTTAGCGAAGTCTATACTTGTAAACTGAATTTCATCAGACATAGTAACCTCAAGCAGCAACAGCGTTGGAACGTCTACGAGAAATCTTTTCTAGTCGAATGACAGATAACAGAAGGAACCAGATGAATGCGTAGTAGCCTAGGTGCCACCAGAAGTCTGTCTTGGTAGAGTTATTAGGGTGGGAATTGATTAAGCTAGCTTGCTTTTGTTTTAGTTTTTCCAACTGAGACTTGGCAGCAATGTAGGCAACTTTTTCCTGCTTGGAGCCAGCGGCGTACATAGGCCCACAGTTCGATGAAGATCCGGCTTCGCAGGTTTTAGGATCTACTGCCTTCGGCCATTTTTTAACAAGGTAGTTTGCTTCAGCCTGCGATGCTTCACCTTCGGCTTTTTGAAGGTCAGCTTCTACAGCGGAAATTTCTGAAGACTTGAGAGCTGTACTTTCAAGGTTAAGTTGCTTGCCAAAGAGAAGGTAAGCCCCAACCAAGTTAGCAATAAGGATAAGCGATGCGATAGAGAGATTGAGAAGGTCTTCCCCTCTCTTCATTGGTTCCTTCGCCTTGGAGAAGTGGTCGAGAGCAATATAGTCGGTAACTATTGCTAGCACCCAAGAGACCAAAGTAAGGAAGTTTTCTTCTAGCGAGGCCGACCTTAGAGCTTCTTGAATCATTACAGCTGTCACAGGAACAATGAGTGAATATAGAGCAAGCTTAATGAATGTGTATCGGGTGACCTTCGAAAGTATTTTTGATAGTGAAAAGTGATTCGAAGGAAGCTCTTGCTCATTTTGATCCTTCGAAGGGAAGTCGATCACCTTCGCAGAGTTTTGAATGCTCATGAGTTGTTTTACAACAGCTTTCACTTCAGATTCAGTTGGTTCGTACTTGGAAGTGATAGGCTTGATCTCCACAGTGGTTGAAGTCTGGAAAACTTCTAGCGCTTTTGATATTGCTTCCTCTTCCGAGTGGTTCTTATTTAGCCAGTAAGACTTTCTTGCTCGGAACCGACCTCTTGTCTTTTCGTCCGCAGATCTATAGAGGTTTTGAAAATCTACTGGATATGTCGACTCTGTATTGTGTAAACTCATTCTGTATTCATCCTCATCCTTGAGGGTTTTACATATTCTCTGGCTAGGGAAGTTTCGAAGGCAAACCTAGCCAGAGATGCCATTTCTGATCATTGAAGTGGTACACCGTGTACCACTTTTTGTGACTTTCCGTCGGTCGCTTTACTCTTTATAATGCCGAGATCTCTAAGAGCGGAAAACAGGAACTCTGTCTGACTCTCAGAAAATGACTGGCTTTGGCAATAGTCCAGGACACCGCTTTCGTTCAGTCTTTGCACTCTGGCCTTTTTGTTAGTAGAAGCTTTTTTAGTTCCTAATATCTCTTCAATTCTGGCTCTGAGTTCATCATGGTCATTAATACTTGAAAGCTGCATTAATGCTTTGACATTAAACTTTTCACGGTTGCTCTTAGCCATCTCTTTTAGTTCTTTCGGCCATAGAGCTAGTTTTTGGTAACGTCCGACTACCTGCCGGTTTTTTCCAATTAGTGATTGGAGTTTAACTTGTGAGTATCCTCTGTTCTTTAGGTTAAGAAGTTGATCTGCCAAGTCGAAGGGTTCAAGGCCCTTCCTAGCAGTGTTCTCTACAATCTGGGCTACGTCCTTCAACTCAAGATTCTCGAAGTGGACCAGTGTGCATTCAACTTTCTTATGCCCCAAGTGTTCGATGGCAGCTATACGCCGGTGGCCAGATACGCACAAAATCTTACCTGAGCTAACAGTGACAACTGGGTTTTGTAGTAGTCCAACTTCCTTAATTGACTCGACAAGCTGTGAAAACTCGATTGTGTCAGTATCCAGCTCTCGTCTAATATTTTCGGAACGATCAATGTACTCTAATGGAATGGGAACTACTGTCCCTGAGTCGAGTTTCGAAAGTTTTTCTATCGCCTGTGACAACTTAATTGCCGAGGCAGTGCTGTTAAAGCGTTCGCTCATTAAAATACCTCCACATTTCGGCTAACGGGCTCTTCGTCGAAGAGTGCAACAATGTGCTCTGGTGTTTCTACAATAGCAGGAGTTTTTTGCGTTCTACCCATTCTTACGCCTTTCATCTCCGGCTTAAGCTCTCTTGCAAGTTGAATATGGGACTTTGCTATGGGAAGCTTCGGGTTTGACCATACAAGAGGCTTCTGTAGGCTCGAACTGCTTGCAACTGCTTTTGAGTCTGGAATAATCCCTCGAATCTTGATTTTATGTTCCTTACAAAAATCCTCTAGAAGGGAAAGAAACTTCTTATGAGTTGCATTTGCCTTATCAAACTTTGTGATCACAAGGCCTAGGAAGAAAAGCTGCTTATTGAGCCCCATCTTGATCTGGGATATCTCGTTAAACATATACTCCAAACCATCAAATGGATCGGCTTCAGCAAACATTGGAACGAGGTAATAGTGCGACGCTGTCATTGCCATTTGGAAAAGCAAATCCAAGCTAGGGTGTGTATCGATAAGAATAATGTCATACTTGCTAATTGAGTTCGATTCTAGCCACTGCTTTAACAGCATAGCAGCACCGGGATCCAAGATTTTCTCCCTAGATAATTTTGAAAGCCCCATATCGCCGGCTATTACATCTAGGTTTGGATTTGAGGTGGTCGATACAACTCTATCTAAGGGTAGGTCTTTTAGAAGAGCTTGGCTTGCTGTACGGCCTTTCTGTTTGGCTTTGTGTTTCAACCCGAGATAAGAAGTTGCGTTGGCCTGATAGTCTAGGTCGATCAATAAGACCTTAAGACCAATCTCGGTAAAAGCTGCGGCGCCGTTTACCGTAGTAGCCGTCTTGCCCACTCCCCCCTTTTGATTCGTAATCGCTATAATGCTAGTTTTCATGGGCTATCCCTATAGTTTTTAAGATAGTTTCTAGTGTAAACTAAACAACGAGCTAGTTCAATATAACTTCGAGTTATTTGCACTCAAATAGTGAGTTGTCTCAAGTTCCTATTCCCATCTCATATATCCCTTATATATGTTGAGCCAAACCGCAGATAGTTGCCAATTTGACAAGTGGTATACCGTGTACCAACTCTTAGGTAGTGCTGGCCTGAATCTGCATGTAAAAATCCAATTGGTTTCAATCAATGCATCACAATCGCTGCATAGGGTTAACGGAGCGCTTAAAACACTATGCAAATCAACAGCGAACATAAGGAGCTAGGTGATTGAAAGGTGAACATCTGTAGGTCGGATGATACGAGTAAGTTGGGCTGTCCCTGCTGTCATGAGGCTATATACACGAACAAAAGATGAAATCGATGGTTGCTTTAATACGACCTCCTTTAGATTAGCGACCCTAGTTCTCCTCCATAGAGCCAGCCGGAAGAGATAATTATGCTTCGGACTAGATTCCAGATGCATGACCTCCCATTCTTTCCTTCAAACAAGAAGATTATCTATCAGAACACCCTATCCGCTATGGTAGAATATGGTTTGTGTAGGAAGCTCAAATGACATTTGGAGATCAAGGAATGAGGCAGAAGAAAGTTAAAGAACGACGTAGGCTTCAGAGAAGGTTTCTTGAAGTCATGGATGAAACCTTGGATACAGCACCGTACGCGATTGATATTGAGTCAAGTGAGTACCAAAGGTGGTTCAACCACGCTTTCGACTTACTCATGATGGACCCAACAATAGACCCAGAGCTTTTACTTCCTGAACTCATAGATGAGACGGCCAAAAGAATCTATGCAAAGTATCCAGACAATCGATCAAGACAGGAGGCCTGGAGAAAAGGGAGAGCGTGGTTCTCTGCACACCCAGGAAGCGACAGGACATTGCCCGAGTAGGCGTTTCATACTTGGAGATATGAAAGAAGGTCTATTGTCAAACCACTCTTTCACAAAGACAGCCTCTCTAATGTCCCAAACGTAGTGTCTGGCTTCATGCAGTCAAAAATGATTTGATTTTCGATAAGCTCAACTCTGACTCCAAACTTCTGTCGAAGAGTATCGACATACCGAAGTAGGTTAGGGTCGGGAGGAGATGAAGGTTTCTCTGAAGGCCTACCGACACCTTTCAGTGCATTGTGAAGAGACACCTTCAGGTGCTTCGCGTATCGTGCGACCTTGCGATACTTCTGCCCCAGTTCTTCAGTCTCCCTTCGCGCTGCTACAGCATCTACCTTTGCGGACTGCCTGTCGGTAATGGCTTCGGCTAGCTTGTTTCGTGCTGACTGTAGTGATCTCTGCAGCGTTTTGGTCCCCCTATTATATATAGATATGGACCTCGGCCGTTGGACAACTCTAGCGAGTAGGGCGAGCTTGGTCTTGAGGGTTCTGCCTTTGGTCTTTCCTCGAACGAAATCGACAAGCCGCTTGATGGTGGACTTAGTCATAGCCTGGAGTAGGTTTCTGGTTCTGAGGTCTGCCTTGCCGATGAATCTTAAACGCGAGATCCACTGCTGCGAGAGTCCATACTCCTCAGCGAGCTGGGCTTGGGTTAGCTTTCTGGGCTCAAATCTGATCTGGTTGGCTGCTGCAATAAGCTCGATTCCGTCCACTTTACCCCCGGGGGTGAAATATCTATATATTATATATAATCATATACTTATAGATTTTTTCTGTAAATACTAGGAAACCAGCATTGAGCAAGTTGCTTGATTTTTAGGCAATTGCTGTAGCTGTAACCCACTGAAATCACTAGGCATGCTTGGTTTTTTGCTTATGCGTAAGTCCTGAATAATATTCGGGTTTTTGGGTGGACAAAAAACTACTGTTTAATGATCAGTAACATGTTGTAATTGGGGTATTTTGAGCTAGGCTGCTCTCAGCGGAAAGATAAGACGTAACATCATGTATTTACTACTGTAATCAGCCACACCCTGACTTTACTCCCTAAATAGATATCCAAATATATTAGTATGTTAAGCAGCCAGAGCTATTCGTTTTCCCATATCGAGATGGAACGAGCCATAGGGATTGATGTGAGTGTAGATAAGCGGTGTTAATGCCCGATAATCTTCCTTAGTCATTATATCATTCCATTGTGGAGTGGCCAGAACTTGCTGGATCATAATCGTATTCACATAGACCATTGATATTTGAAGCAGGTGCAAGGCTAGGATAGAAATTTCCTGATCAGCAATGCAGTTGGAGGCGATTTCGCTGTTCTTGCCAAAGAAAAGGAAGCCATTAGCACTGTTCCAGTTCTCTACAACATTCAGTCCTTCATTAATTTCTCGCCTCAGCTCCATAGACCCAAGATATTCGCAGAGGAAAATTGTCTTGATCGCTTTTCCAAGCTCACAAAATGCAAGGTAGGTCGGGTGCTTCAGATTGTTCCTAGTAAACCTTTTTAGGATAGTTTCCGCATCGGCGAAGCCTAGCTTAAGTGCTGCAATGTGCTTGATCATTTCATCGTATTGGTTGACAATCAAGTCCCACCTGATCGGACGTGTTAGAACTTCTTTCAAGTTTTTGTAGTTACCGGACTCCCCTGTCCCTGGAAGGTAAAGCTTTTGACGATTGATAGCCTTTAGCCTTGGCATCAGCTTAAAACCCAACAAATGGCAAAACGCAAAGGCTACTTCGCTTTGCCCATGGGAGTCCACGTAGTTCTTGTCAATTTCCATAGCCGTATTGTGCTTTAGGATGCCTTCGATCATGGATGCTACTTCGGATGACGAGCAGGCTTTTAGCTGGGAATAGATACAGGTAGACTTCTTTTCAACATGCCAATAGATCATAACTCCACGCCCACCATATCTTATGTGCCACTCGGTCATGAGATTCTGGTCCCAAGAACCAAACTTTTTGGAGTCAGAGGCGCAAGCTGTGCTTCCTTCACCCCATATATCAGCCATTCTAATATCGAAGATGGCATTGGCGACCGATGATATGGCATTCCGAAGGTTGTCACGATTGATGAACTTTTTCTTGATATATGAGAGGTCTTGAAAATTCTCCATTGACGTTGTTGTGCAGACCCTCTTTAACCCCATGTTGGTCCCAAGTCCGAAAAGTGAGAGAAGCAGTCTTCTCTGCAAGGTTTCCTTGCCCATTCTTTCCCTGACACCCACGGTTTCAAACTTTTCGGTGAAGCCAACTCTAAGCTCTGTCTCCTTTAAAATGTCTAGGAGATTAGTCATAGGCCAGTTAGCCATGACGTCTCTTTTGAGATTAAGTATGTTTGGTGGTTCTTCCTGTGCAACCAGGGGAGAGACAGAGATCCAGCCTCCTTTTTTGTTATGAATCTTTACGCTATCGTTATTGGGCATCTGCTGATTAAGCTTGGTTAATGATGATCTCATCTGATTTTCAAGGTCTTTTACAAAGACCTTTGGGTCTAGGTCAAGCTTAAGCTTGTCAAAGTAGGCAACCCTTTTCTTATGAAAGTCTTGGGGTAAGTCCTCATCTGGATTACAATATTTGAACGATCCTGGAACCCAGATTTCTTTGCACCTAAGCCGACTTCTAAGGGAATCTAGCAACGCTAATTCATAGTTGGCTCTGTTAATACGATTACCTTGCAATACAAACGACATCCATTCATTTTTCACGACTCCGTTTATCGGTACATCATCAGAATCAGAGTACATCTGTTTGGTACTATCTTGATAAATCTTGATTAACTCTATGCCATCTATTACCGGCTTGTGGCGGCTATTGTTGGAACAAAAGTCTAAGCAATCGAGGATTACAGGAACCATCTTTCTATAATGATGAACATAGGATGCCCTCATGACATTTTGGACCTTATATCTATAAAATGGTCCTGTAGCTTTAAGCTCTTTGACGATGTCTTTCAGTACATTTTCATTAGCGACAGGAAAAATTACCTGTTCAACCTTTCCTTTCGGGTTGCTCACCGCAGCCTCGGCGACCCTACAAAAGATGGAATCTTTGTTCCTAACTTTTTTGAAGTCTCGAACTAGCTCTTTGGTAACCTTATTCTCTGCTCTAGCACCGATTTTGTGTATGATCTGAATGAGAAGGTCCACTAGGCCATCGGTGATTTCCTGGATTCTAACATGGGTAAAGGCAGCAAAAAGACTGTATTTGATATTTGGTGGATGACGAGTAATCTCGTGCAAACTCTCTGATGAGAGCCTGCGCTTTAATTTGATCAAATGCTTTTTGGAAATAGATTGAGTGAATAGACTATCGGGTAAGTCTATCTCACGAAGAACTGCTAATTTTTTGGATTCCTTAATCAAGCTTTCTATACCTACTTTTCCAGGATCAGATTTGATTTCAGTCAAGGATAGCTCACTGTTTGCAGATAGAATCTCATCGATGGCAGATTTTGATCTTTTAGGAATCTTACGATGTATCTTATTAAAGAAGGCGTCTTCGCAACTATTGAGAGAAGATTTAGCTGTTCTAATTATTTGATCTTGGTTGGAGGCAACGATTTTAAGCTTTAGTAGCCTATTGTTTGCTTCGGAGACAAAATCATTGATACCGTGTTCAAAACTTAGTTCTTTGCAGAGCCATTTATTTAGAGCAGTGTAATCAGGCTTTGTGATATCCCGAAAGCCAAGGAACTTCTTAATCTGGGCCTTATGGTTACGACAGGACCGACTGCCAATATCATATTTCTTAAACAGCTTTCCATTGATATCAAGTTGGTCAGCGATATTGCTTACGACTTCCAACGGAACGTCATGGTGATCTTGAGGAAAGTAACCTCTTAGCTGGAGGAATTTAAGTAGTATGCTGAAGCCTAATTTGCTGTCTGGCTTCTTATTAGAATTAACCAGTCGAAGTTCCTGATCAGATAAATGTAGTCCACTCGACATATAAGCGCCTGATTTTATGGAAAAAATGATCAAAGAAAATGTTCGATTAAACTAGCAACTATATGCTCAAAAAAATAGCCTTAAATTTATACTATATATGGCGTAAAAAACTAGTTCTGATAGGTTTACTTGAGCAATCGAAGATTCAATCAATTTAGTTGAGAATTTGCAAAAAATGATTTGTGCTTATATCAGAATAAGTTCCGACAAGCAGAGCGTCGAAAACCAAAGGTTCGAGATTTTGCGATTTGCGGATGAGAGAAAGCTCACTATTGACCAATGGGTCGAAGAGGCTGTTAGCGGATCGACTCCATCAAGCGAACGAGAGCTCGGTGAGTTGATTGACTCGCTAAAAAAAGGTGATAGTCTCATTGCTACTGAATTAAGCCGTTTTGGGAGAAGCCTCTACGAAGTCATGGCAATCCTCAATATTCTGATGAAGAAAGATATTAGGGTCCTGACTACCAAAGAAGGTTATGAGTTAGGGGATAATATCAATTCCAAAGTTCTTGCCTTTGCTTTTGGGATTTCAGGGGAGATAGAACGGAATATGATCTCAATGAGAACCAAAGAAGCTCTTGCCAGGAAAAAGAGTGAGGGTAAGAAACTTGGTCGTCCAAAAGGTCGTCTATCAAAGGTCGTGAAGCTATCAGGAAAAGAAAATGAAATCCGTACTCTTCTTCAGAAAAAAGTTCCCATAGCATCGATTGCTAAAATTTTTGAAGTACATAGGCGGACGGTACATAACTTTATAAAAACAAGAGGTATTGGCTAAGCCAATAAAAAACAGATGAGAGTTTCTGCTACTCACACATCAATCCCTCAAGCTTACTTAACAGCTCCTTGGCCACCTTAATAATTCAAAGGATAGAGATGGATCTATTTAGGACAAAATTTGGCATACCAAAGATGGACTGTCCTTCAGAAGAACAGATTATCAGAATGGCTCTCGAAGAATGTACACAATTAGAACAAATGGTTTTCGATTTAGGTAATCGCACCCTTATGGTAATTCATCGTGGAGATCCTCAAATTATTCTTGACCGACTGCTCCCTTTAAAGTTTGGAGCGACTATTTTGGACTCTGTAAGTGTGGAATCTGAGAATATTGAGCTCACGTCGGAAAATGCGAAAGAGTCAAAAGTTCTAAAGCAACTTCTCCTCCTTAACCTGATTATGTTTTTCGTAGAATTAGGAAGTGGTTACTTCTCGCGTTCAGCGGGTTTGATTGCTGATGGATTGGATATGCTCGCAGATGCAAGTGTGTACGGCCTAAGTCTCATGGCAGTCGGAAAAGCTAAAACATCCAAACAGCACGTCGCTCGATTAAGTGGATATCTGCAATTTATTATGGCTGCGGGACTACTAGTAGAAGTGGTGAGAAGATTTCTTTACGGAAGTGAGCCGATAGGTAGCATCATTTCTAGTGTTGCTATAGTTGCCCTTTGTGTGAACATTTTGTGTCTCTTTCTATTAATGAACCATAGAAAAGGTGAAGTGCATATGAGAGCTAGTTGGATTTTTTCAGCTAATGATGTTCTAGCAAACATCGGTGTTATTGTAGCTGGATCTCTAGTTAGCTGGACTGGGTCGAACTATCCTGACCTCATTATGGGCTCGATCATTAGTGCAATAGTAATGAGGGGGGCTGTACAAATTTTGAATCTATCCAAAAGGCGAAATTGAAATTACAGGCTAGGTAACATACTAATATATTTGGATACTTATTTAGGGGTTGGGGTGTGGCTCATTTTAGTCTTGAATACGGTGACTTACGTCTTATCTTTCCGCTGAGAGCAGCCTAGCTCAAAATACCCCACTATGATGTGATAACACCACTAGGGCGTCAAGGCTTGCGTTGATTCTAGGAGGGTAATTATTGAAATAACGTTCCTAAATCAGGTAATAAAAAATAGCTGTTCTCGCTTATCGATTCTATCAGCAGGTATCGCTTATGAGTAACTTCAATCAGAACCACCCGAAGCTCGGCAGTCAGATCAAAGTCGACCCGATTCGCTCTTTGAGTAACATTACTAAGATAAAATCGCTGCTCCAAGACAGCCCACGAGACCTCGCTCTATTCACTCTCGGTATCAACAGTGCTCTAAGGGCTTCGGACCTTCTTGAGATTCCAGTTGGTAAAGTTGAGAGTCTCGGCGTTGGTGACTCGTTTGAAATTCGTGAAAAAAAAACTGGTAAGCTACGGCATGTGACGATGAACGAATCTGTTCTCGATGCGCTCACAAAGTATCTTGCCGTCAGGCGATCCACCTCGAAAAAGGAACCGCTCTTTCTTTCTCGGAAAGGAAGCAGTTCTGGGCTCACGGTCCAGTCTCTCCATCGACTCGTCAAGGGGTGGTGCCATGAGATTGGACTTCGGGGAAACTACGGAAGCCACACCCTTCGCAAGACGTTTGGTTATCATCAGCGAGTAACTTTCAAAACCGAGCTTCCGATTTTGATGGTAGCTTTCAATCATTCGAGTCAGAAACAGACGCTTTCCTATCTTGGTATCCAGGACAGCGAGGTGGAGGCCGCCTTTATGAATTCGCTGTGATTAGAAAAGTAGGTGGCGCGGTCCAGATAAAGTCAGAAAAGGCCAACTTTTGAAATCTATTAATCATAAAGTTATTGACTCATCTTTGTGTGGATTGGGAAACTAGCATTTTTAGAATTAGATATTAGGACCCGAACATTGAATATAATCTTTTTCTAGTTATCTGATGATAATGGTAGATGAGAAGCAGATGGCCTAATATCTCTGTTTAATACCGATACTGGGGGTTAGTTTGTATATCAAAGGTGAGGATAGACAGATTTCTAAAATACTCAATAGTGCCTTTTATCATATACCGACATTTCAGAGGCCGTATTCTTGGAGTAAGGAAAATATAAAGGAGCTGTGGAACGATGTCCTGGGGAATGGTGAGGAGAACTATTTTCTAGGTACTATGGTCGTATATCGAGACGGTAGGAATAGATATGGAATTGTTGATGGTCAGCAAAGGCTTACTACAATCACTATGATGCTGGCAGCGATTCGAAATAGGCTCAACTCTAATAGAAATGAAAATCTTGCAAAAGGTGTCCATAATTTAATAGAAAAGCCAGACATCGATAATGTTTTAACTTTTGTTGTGCAAACTGAAACATCGTATCCTTATTTCCAACAGCATATTCAGAGATTTGGTAGCCCAAATTTCTCTGGAAGGTTGGGAAAAGAGGAAGGTACAGTAAAAATTGCCTTTGAACTTATTGTAGAGCTGCTTGGTGAATATTTGGATAGTCAAATAGAAATGCCGGGCTTCAATCGAGAAGAAGAAGAAAATGTCTTAAAGAGTATTAGAGATAAATTTCTTAACGCCACAGTAATATTTATTGAGTTAGATTCTATTGGTGATGCTTATTTGATATTTGAGACGCTAAATGCGAGAGGAATGCCTCTAGACGCAGCAGACTTGGTAAAAAACCACCTAACTCGATATCTTTCAAATCAGAATCCGAAGCTTGATGAGGTTAAGGATGCTTGGAATACTATCAAGAGCAATACTGAAATCTCAAAACTAAAACTTGATGTGAACTCCTTTGTGTTGCATTTTTGGATATCATCCAATCCGTACTTAACTGGTAAGAAACTTTTTAAGGCTGTTCAGGACAAAATTAGCTGCTTCGAGACTGCAAGGGACCTTTTGAATCGTCTAGAATATGAATCAAAAATCTACAAGAAAATTTCTAATCCTGAGTCAGTAGAGTGGAGTAAAGAAGACTCATCAATTAAAGAATCTCTAAATGGGTTAGTAAATGTGTTTAATGTTACTCAACCTCATCCATTTGTGTTGGCTGTGTTGGCTGAGTATGAGCGTAGAAACATCAAATCAAAACTAGCAAAAAAATCGATCTCCTTGATTGAAAGATATCACTTTGCTTCAACGGCACTTTGTTCGGTAAAATCGTCAGGTGGGGTATCAAAGATGTACGCATCCCAGGCAAAAGCATTTAGGGATGCAGAAGGAACGAATTCGAAAGGTGTCATTGTTTCAAAGCTAGAAGAAAAGCTTCTTGAGAAGCTTCCCTCAAGGGAGGAGTTTAGGTCTAGATTTAAAGATCTGGAGTACTCTTCAGCAAATACTAAACAAAAAAAGACTGTCAGATATATTCTCCAAAAAGTACTTACTGAATTACGACCGGAATCATGTTTTGATTTTGAATCGATGACTATAGAACACTTATTCCCGGAATCTCGAAAAATGCAAGGATTTCAGAGTATAGGTAATCTGCTTTTGCTCCCGGCAAAGCTAAACAACGAGAATCTGGGTAATAAGCCTATCAGGGACAAACTCACATCCTTGAGTTCATTTCCTGAGTTCCTAGATCCCTCGCTGAAAGGGGAAGTGAGTACATTCGATATTGAGAAGCGATCTGATACCCTGTGTAGAATTTTAGAAAAGTGGGTATACGGTAAGCTAGAATGATCATCTACTAGACTATTTAAATCCTAATACCTTATAGGCTGGTTGTCCAATGGGGTGAGGTCGAAAAATTAAAGACGCAGGGTGATCCTACAAAGACATTGGAGATTGGCAAGATTATTAGCGGGCTTTCTCCTCAAACAAATCTTCAAGAGCTGAGGAGAAATACCTTTAAAGAAGGAGCCATAAAAGAAGAATCCACCAGTAAGGAGTTCGAGATAGAGTTCTATCTCACTTCACAAGCCTTGCAACTAGTATCTTTTTCAAGAGCTTTGCCTAATAGCACCTGGGCCTTTTCCAGTTCCTGGATGAGCTTTATGACAACCCACTAGATCTTGATACTTCTGATCTACAGGTTGGACGGCTGTAGATATAGCCCTCTTTTCATTTTTCTTCGGCATTAACTTGTACTTTCTACGCTTGCTCATTCCAAAAAACTGATATTTGATCTCTGATGCTAATATCTCTGCCATTAGAGATGGAACCGCATTACCAATCATTCTTTGGACTTCTCTAAGGTGGCATGAGTAAGTTAATCCATCTGGAAAGGTTTGAAGCCTTCCCATCTCCTCAGGGCTAAGTCTTCTATTATTCCAGTGAAAAGGCCCGGTAGCGGAACCTGGTTGAGCTGCAATTGTCCAAGAAGGTAGTTTTTTTGAAAGCTTTAGTAGGAAGTTCCAATATCTAGTTCTCCAACCAAAGATTGGCAAACCACCTTTTCTATCGGTATGCCAAAGATAATTTTCACCCTCAGGAATACTAGGAAGTAAATCAGCCCATTTGCCTCCCAAATTTAAAGTAGGGTCTTTTGGATCAGGCAAGTCGCCAATCGCATCCCAAGCTGTATTGAAAGGCTTCAAATTCTTTCCCTCAAAAAGAAGCTCATTTTCTCCTTTAGATTGATCTTTATGTGTAATCTCGGGAAACGAGAACTCTGTTCCCTCTCTACAGCCAATCAAGAAGAAACGACTTCTATGCTGGGGCACACCATACTCTGCTGCATTGAGTACCTTAAAGTTGCTAGAGTAGTTGGTTCCAGCACGCTGATTAATCTCCTCGATTCCGTCCAATAGAAATTTAAAGCCATCGTCTTTATTAGAAAAGGTCATGCCTTGCACATTTTCCAACAAGAAAGCTTTTGGCTGTGCTTCTTCAAGGACCCGGAGGTACTCAATCAAAGTATTGGCTCGGGGGTCAGACAGCCTTTTGGAATCTCCAGTAGACCAATAGCCCATCTTTGAGAAAGGTTGACATGGTGGGCCGCCGATTAAGACATCAGCTTCTCCTACCTTGAGATCGGCTGCTTTGAGTAGGTCTTCTGTTGAAACATTTTCGATTGCTTCTTCCAGGACTACCCAGCCTTGGTTTTCCCTCATGTTCTGACAACAGTACTTATCCATTTCTACAGCAACTGAAGTCTTGAAGCCTGCAGCTTCGAATCCGAAGTCCAAACCGCCTACGCCAGAAAACAAGCTAATAGCTTTTAGCATTTTGACAACCACATATATTGAATCTTCTTGAAGTTATGAAAACATAGAATATACTACACCCGCATTATATAAATAATAGACCTCAGTAATTGTACTGTCAATACAAAAAGTGAAGATTCACCTAAAAAGCTGCATTCAAATGTATAAAGCCAGAACTGGCAATAAAATCACTGTATCAGAGTTATCTGATCTTACAGGCATATCGAAGAGTGTGCTCGATTCAATGTCGAGTAGAAAAGGCTACAACGCAACCTTGGATAAAGTTGAGATCATATGCAAAACATTGGGCGTCCGCATTGAGGAACTTCTGGAGCTTGACGATGATTGAAGTGATGCTTCGTAAACTATATTTTTCGACCTACCTAGTATGATGAGCAAGCAGGAAGCAGAAAGATATCGCTGTGCTACTACGACCATTTAGACAAAAACATGGAAATTCTGGAAATGATTACACTAGAGAAGCTGACGGGTTTAGATGATAAAGATTTAGCGGACGTTTTTTCTAAAAACCCAAGAGCTTATATGGCTGTAAAAGGTGCAGTTGCTGAGAAACATTTAGAGCTACTACTAAAGTCTTATTGTAGAGATGGGAGGATAGCAGGCTTTAGAGCAGCTTCCGGAGACTTCGAAAAAGACTTTTACGTCACTCTTAATAGTAATCAAGAAGTGTCTTTGGAATGTAAAAATGTCCAAGTCTTGAACACGAAGACAAAAGGGGTTTTACCTGAGTACATTAGCTTTCTAGTAGACTCTGGATATTTAGAAGAGGAATGGTTACTTGACTCTTTTAAGAGTTTAACTCAGAAAGGACTTGTACCCGAGAATACAGTAGATTCCTTGCAAGGGCTTTTAGAAGCAATACGTAAAGGGAAAGCAAAAATATCCACTGAATTTTACAAATGCTTACCCCAGGAATATAGAGAGTCTGGTGTTCCTCGATATGAATTTAGCGCATCTCTAGTCAAGGAATCTAATGTGAATAACATTCACACCGATACCTTTATCTCACAATTTGATTCTCACCAGCTTTCGATTGATTTTCAGAGAACTCGCAATTCCACAGATGAAGACGGTGATACCAAAAAACAAAGATTTTATCGAGTTGATGAGATTGATGTCGTTGGTGCTTGTCTCTTCTCTAGAACAATGAAATGGCAGTTTATTTTTGGGCACTCAAAGCACTTTGAAAAACATCCGACCTACGAAGATAGATATACAAATAGATTTTTCATTGAGGAAGGCAAGTGGTCTTCAGATTTACTAGAGTCTTTAAACTGAGTTTTGTCAATATAGATTCCACTATTTGTCAAGATATTTTGAGAACTTAGCCAGATTTTCTTGGTCGAAAGGCGGGAGGGCTTACTCGCTGCTGATCGTCTAGCGTGTCGCCTTGGCTTCCAAATAACATCTGTTTAGTGATCACTTCTGAAAAGTGAATCCGGAGCGATAGGAGTGACGATTCACACTGAAGGCCGGATAAATGGTAGTAACCACACACCCCTCATCGATTTTGCTTGTAACGGCGGCGTATCCATATATGGTGAAAGGCAGCCGGTTATGTGATGATGCAGCTACGGCTGATTTCTTCCTCTGAGGTGAATATGGACTACGCTGATACTAATTGCCCTATATGCGACACAGAGATTAGACAAGAATTTGACCACGAAGGCATCATCTTCAAGATTGTGGTTTGCCCACTATGCAAGACTAGCTTTGCTTGCGAAGTCGAGCGAAGGACCTACTACAGCTCAATTTATGAGATGAATGAATCTTGGTGCGAGATGAACTGGGTGAAACCCACTCCAAATCTTCTAGAATTGAACTCTGATCGCTAGCTCGTTTAAGCGATATTATGAAATTGGTGGATTATCACAGATCAGGCTGGGAGAGGAACATCGATTTTTGAAACCGAACTGGTGACTGTAACTATTACTACCTCGACCTATGCTAGATCTTTTCAACAATTGAGTCAACTTTACCTGCTAGAGCTAGGTATTCGTCAACCCAGCCGTTCTGCATTGCTGTTTCTTGCAGAGGACCTGTGGGCATGAATAGGTAGTTTATTGATGACATAGAAGGTGCTTTGCCTTTTGCAAGAATCTTCTTTGACTTGTGTACTAGTTTAATAATTTCTTTAACGCCCAGCTCTGACCAATCTGAATCCGTAGATGACTCAAGATGTTGAATACAAGTATCAAAGATTTCGCTCAGCTCCCTGATAGAGCTAGGAGAAAGCTTCTTTCTAAAAAGTGTTATCATTGAACTAGAACCTTATTTCTGAGATTCACCATTAGAAATTCCACTTTTGATCGAGAAGCTTGAGAAAAAATCTGTTTTCAATCGATCAGTGGTGGGGGTCTCGATATGCTGCTAGTTTTGGTCCGAAACCAGCACTCAACTAGAAATCTGAGCGCACACCACCATTCCCAATGATATCAGGATAGCAGAAAAGTAGCTTGTTTTATAGGTTCAAGTGAATCCGTAGATCGTCATAGCTTCCTTGCCGAAGGCACAGATGAGACCGGAGGGTTCATCCTTGAATCCTCGAAATCTTGGGTGATATTATGAGATTGGTGGATTGTCGCAGATCAGGCTATGAGAGGGAAATTGATTTTTTGAAATCCTTCTGGTGAAAGTAACATGATAAGCCCTGGTGGCGCGTCTGTAACTTTTTTTTCCTCCTGACGAATACAGGTGCGACCATCGAGCCATCGGTTAGCAGCCGGCTTTTGGTTTCCA